>JANYFF010000432.1 GCA_025362825.1 Polaromonas sp.
GTTCAGGGGCTCTGCGGCGTTGGATGGCCTGGGCGGCCTGCCAAAGGCGTGGGCCACATAGGCCATGAGCTGGGCGGGCATTTCGGCCGGCGGAAGTTCGTAGTCGACCATGCCAGTGCCAACGGCGCTGCGCGGCATGCCGTCAAATTCGCAGGAGTCGGGGTTTTGCACCATGATCATGCCGCCTTCACCCTTGATGGCCCGCACGCCCAGCGTACCGTCACTGCCCGTACCGGATAGCACAATGCCAATGGCGCGCTCGCGCTGGTCTTGCGCCAGCGAGCGAAATAAAAAATCAATCGGCAGGCGGTGGCCGCGCGGCGCTAATGGTTCCAGCAGTTGAAGCGTACCGTTTAAAAATGCCATGTCGCGGTTGGGCGGAATGATGTAGGTGCAATTGACCTGCACGGTCACGCCGTCCTCGACCTCAAAAACCTTCATGCTGGTGGTGCGCTGGATCAGCTCGGTAAGGATGCTGCTGTGGTCTGGTGCCAGATGCTGCACCAGCACAAAGGCCATGCCGGGGTTGGCATCAAGAGGCATGCCTGAAAAGAAAGCCTCAAAAGCGGCCAGCCCACCAGCCGAAGCACCAATACCCACAATCGGGAAGCCAAAAGCTGCAGTTTTTTGCACGTCACTGCCGCCCGTAGTGTCAGCTGGCTCGGGCGTCGCTTGAGGGGGGCTTTTTTCTTTCTTCCCGATGGTCATGAATCGTCTCCTGTTCCCACTAAAGATCTTCTGTGCGCTTTGCCAGCAGTCAGTTTAGTCTTTGCGAGCTGTACAGTCCGAATGCTCCTGAAAATATAGCGTGTAATTCAATACCCACGGTCACCGGCAAGGGTTCAACAAAATTTCTCAATGATGCATAGTATTGACGCCGAGTCGCTATCCATGCCTACACATCTGCAGTCGCACCTAGCCTGTGACGCCAGACGCAACGAAATGGCTTGAGGCCAACTTGGAAAATTCGAGGGCTTCATCCAGCGTTTCCATAAACTCGTTGATCTTGATGGGCTTGGTGAGGTACCTGAAGAAGCCGGCCTGCAGACCCTTTTCTATGTCCCGCGGCATGGCGTTGGCACTGAGCGCCACCACTGGAATGTGCGCGGTTGCCGGGTCTTCCATGAGGATTTTCAGCGCCTTGATGCCGCTCATGCCTGGCAGATTGATGTCCATCAGGATGACATCGGGGCGTGCCGTGCGGGCAATGCCGATGCCACTGGGCCCGTCGCCAGCCGTCAGCAGGCGCAAGTCCGGCCGGCGGTCTATGAGGTTTTCAGCCAGCATCAGGTTGGCTGGGTTGTCTTCTACATAAAGCAGTGTCCGCAACTGCGCGCCTGCCGCCAGGGGCAGCGGCGCGAGTGGTCGAAGTTCACCGCTGTCGGCGTGCGCTTGCCGTTCATCCGTCAGGTTCATTTCAATCCAGAACTCGCTGCCTTTGCCGGGTGTGCTTTCCACGCCAATAACGCCCCCCATCAGCTCCACCAGCCGTTTGGTCATGACCAGGCCGATACCGGTGCCTTCTTCAGCATTAGCCTCTTGCCCCAGGCGGTTAAAGGGCTGGAAGAGTTGAGCCACGTTTTCCGGACTCAAGCCCTCGCCGGTATCTTCAATGCAGATGCGTATGCGTCCGGGAGAAACCTCTAAGCACGCGACGGTGACTGTGCCACCTGAGCGGTTGTATTTGATGGCGTTTGACAGCAGGTTGATCAGAATCTGCTTGACCCGTGTCCGGTCGGCTTTGACAAAGTAGGGCATTTCCAGTTCTGGAAAGGTCATCCGGATGCCGCGTTTTTGCGCCTGCGGCTCGATCATGCCCCGGCATTCGTGCATGACAGCAGCCAGCGACACGGGCTCGGGTGAAAGGGACAGCTTACCGGATTCAATCAGCGCCAAGTCAAGGATTTCGTTGATCAGGTTCAGCAGATACCAGCCGGCCAGAAGGATTTGATCGACGCTGCGTTTTTGAGTCGGGGTGGGTTGCGGGACGCCGGACTCTATGAGCTGGGCAAATCCCAGAATGGCACTGAGCGGGGTGCGCAGCTCGTGACTCATACTTGACAAAAAATCAGATTTCGCCAGATTGGCTTTTTCTGCGATCGACATCGCAATCTGCAGCTCGACGTTATTTTCCTGCAGCACCTGGTCCAGCAGTTTGCGTTCGGTGATGTCACGAGCAGCGGCGAACACGCCCTGCAGGTTTCTCTCACGGTCATGGAAGGTGGTGGCGTTGTAGGAGACTACGGTTTCCTTGCCGTCCCTGGCGCGCGCGGTCAGCTCGTAGTTGGTGACCCTGTTTTCGCTCAGTACCCGCTTGATGCCAGCTTCTGCCCGTTCGGGCTCCGTAAAGTAATTTTTGAACGGCGCACCGATCAATTCGTCACGCGTACAGCCCGTCAGGGCCTCCATCTGTTTATTCACATCTGAAATGATGCCGGCCGGATCGGTCGTCATCAGCGCGTCAATGTTCGACTCAATCAGCGAGCGCGTATAAAACTGCTGGTCGCGCAGACGCTGGTCCAGCTTTTTGCGTTCTTCTTCTATCTGTTTTCGTGCGGTGTTGTCGGTACCAATCAACAGGTAGCCGATGATGCCGCCTTCGGCGTCGCGCAATGCCGTCACCGACACCGTAGCCGGAAAACGTGTGCCGTCCTTGCGGATGTAGGTCAGCTCGTAGATGTCTTCAATGCCGCGTGATGCCTTGAAGACCAGCGCCTCGAAACCTGGTGTGATGGGGGTGCCGAGTTCGACGCTCAAGGCTTCGGCACGAGCGATAACTTCTTCGGGGTCCGAAATATCAGCAGGAGTGATCTTGTTCAACACCTCCGCGGCCGAGTAGCCCAGCATGCGCTCGGCCCCGACGTTGAAAATCTGGATCACGCCTTTTTCGTCGGTGGCGATGCTTGAAAAATTGGCGCTGTTAAGAATGGCATTTTGCAAGGCGCCCGTTTTAAGTAAGACCTCCTGGCGTCTGACTTCAATGCCATCGGCCCTGGCAATGTCGTTTAAAAGGGCAAGGGAAATGTCGGTCTGGGGCATGGCTTGTTTCTGTGAAAAAGCACAAGGGGCTTTTGATGCCGTAACAGGTGACGGGGCGCATGCCGTGTCGCAGCGCGTAGTCAAAGGCCCACGCATCCCTTGGAATTACTGTTGATACTTACAAGGATGCAGTCAAAAGTCTGTGCGGCAACGCACATAGGGCGTGGGCCGGGCATATCGTTCGGGCTGAGCTTGTCGAAGCCTTGCCCTTCACAACCAAGCGCTTCGACAAGCTCAGGGCGAATGGATGACAGACACGCTATGCGCTGCCCTCAGTAGCAGGTACCAATTCTGGATAAAAGTGCCCAAGGCCCTTAAAATGACTGGATACACCGCTATATTTTCAATAGCATTTCGATGGCCTGGTTGCTGGGCGGACTTAAAACCGTACGCGACTGCGAATCGTGCCCGGCACATCGTGCAGCCTGGCCAGCGCCACGTCTGAATGAACGGCGTCAATGTCTATCACCA
>JANYFF010000469.1 GCA_025362825.1 Polaromonas sp.
CTTTCTGCATTTGGTCAAAGGACGGCGGAGCAACCGGTTTCAGCCGGCCGGGCAGACGACGTTATCCGCCTGATTGACTCTCTTAGCGGAGGCGCAACAGGCTAAGTGCCTGGTGTGAAATAAGCCTCATGGCAGCATCCAATATCAGTGCGAAAGACCACTAACTGCTGCTGGTTGTAGCCAGCTCTGCAGCGCTTGTTGCGGCTGACCTTGACATGGATCTGATCCTGCTCCACGATCTTGTTCAGGTATTTGACTTAGCGCATGATGCTCGGCTTTTTTGCGTTTGACATTGATGATTTTGGACGCTACGTGGGTACCTTCGCCTGCGATGCCACGCAGTTCGGCTCTTTCTTGCTCTGACAATGTGGCTGTAATTTTTTATTCCGCATTGTCAACGTCACATAGTTCATGACGCTACACTAGGCCGATTTTGCAAAAATAAGGGTGGGCGGGTCAAGTTTCTCGCGTTGTGTGCCAGTTTCTCTGCCTGTTTGCAGCACGGCCAATATACGCTGTGCCAGCGCTAGATCGATCGCCCCATGTGCCAGTGCCAGCGGCACAGTGCTGGCACACAGTTGACGGTAGAAGCTGATCGTGCTCTCGCCCAGCAGAGACAGTGCAGCGACGTGCTTTCCCACCGAGCTGACATCACCGCGCGACACTGGGCCTGGCATCCCGCCAGAGATACCAGCTGAGGCGATGGAAGCGAGTGTGCCCTGCGCCAGCGGCAGCAGTGCTTTGAGCGCATCCTCGTCAGTCGCTCCCCATGAACGCCAGATTTCGGTAGCTTCCCCGAACAGCGCATTGATGAACTGCGAGGTGTACCCAGCCGCAGCGTGATAGCGGCCACGCATGCCTGGCGGTAGCCGATTGACGCGGCAGCCCAGCCGCTTCGTCAGCGCCTCTAGGCTCGCCATCAATGGTTCAGATGCTTCCACCGTGATGGTCGATCCGGGTAGTGAAGCCATCGCCGCGACGGGATCGCCGAAGGTCTGCATGGGGTGAAAACCGCCCACCAACGCACCATCACGTTCGGCTTTGGCTAGCGCGCTCACCTCGGTGACCCCGCTGCAGTGTACGGCCGCCATGCCAGGCCGCCATCGCAGTGCCGCAGTGGTATTGGCAATGGCGCTATCAGGCGTGGTGACAAAAACCAGGTCGCAGGTATCGACCACCGTCTGCGCGTCAGCCTCCACGCAGCCGGGAATAGACTCGGCCAATATCAGGGCATCGGCCGGCACAGCGCTGGCGACGGCGCTCACGCGAAAGTCGGCGCGTGAAAAGCTCCATGCGAGTGCCTTGCCCAGGCGGCCGGCCCCGATGAACCCAATATGCAGTTGGTCAATAGAAGGAAAACAGAAAGACGTGGTGTTCATGGCTCAGACCGTTTTGCCAGACCAAGTGCGGTAGCGCTCAAGCGCTTCGATGTCGGGCACGGCGCCGAGGCCAGCCGTCTGCGGCACGGGTACGCGGCCGTTGTGTACCGGAAGCAATGAACCGACAACAGCCTCGCGGCCCACGTTAGGATGGCAGTCAAACTCCAATAGCCCTTCTCCACCGGCGGCAGCGAGCACGTGCAGTGAGGCCAGCAACGACACGCCACCGCCAAAGTAGTGCGGACAATATCGCTTGCCGGCTGTCACCGCGCCATGCGCTACCGCCCAATTGCCCGTGACGCCGCCCCACTTGGTAATGTCGGGCTGAATGACCTGAAGCACCGGCGAGGCCAGCGCGCGTGTGAACTGCTCGCCATGAAAGTTTTCGCCACCAGCCAGCGGTGTTTTGGAAGCAGCGGCCAGCGTCAGCCAATCAGCCTGGGGGGCGTCAACGCGAATCGGCTCTTCGAACCAGCTGAGCTTTAAGTCTTCGATCGCGTCGCAAAAGGCGCGTGCCGATGAAAGCGTATGGGACTGGTTGGCATCACAGGTGATGACTGCCTCAGCGCCGAGCGCCTTGCGCATCTCGCGGAGATTTCGGACATCAAGGTCGTGACCGAAGCCGGTCTTGAGCTTGAAGGCGCGGTGGCCTTCGGCCTGTCGTGCCACGGCGAAATGTTCGGGCTCGTCGGGGTTGATGCCCGTAGCGTAGACCGGTACGGTTTCCACCAATTGGTCTCGCAGCAGTCGGTACAGCGGCTGCCCAGCCTTGCGTGACACTAGGTCCCACACCGCGATATCGATGCCGGCAACGGCCTGGGCGATGGGACCAACATCCAGTGTTTGAAGCACCAGTACTTCAAGTTCTTTAGAGAAGGTGTGAAACAGCTCAGCCGGCGATGCAAAGGATCGGCCAATCAGGCGCTCTCCCAGGTCTACAACAAGGCGGGCGCGATGCTCGGCACCGACGGCGGGCCAGTTGCACCAAGCCTCGCCCCATCCTTCCGCGCCATCGGTGTCGACCACATGCACCAATACAAACGGGCGGTCTCGAAAGGTGCCAAAAGCGACCTTGATCGGCGTTTGAACCGGGACGCGGAAACAAAATGCCTCGATGGAGGCCAAAGTGATGGGCTGGGTGTTCATGTTTGTGCTGCCGTGGAGGCAGGGTTGGTTGCGTTCATTCGATTGAGCCAGAAGCGGGGTTCAGGTAAGCCGCACACGCCGACGTTGAGGGCTAGCAGCGCCCCGGCAAGCGGCTCGGCCTTCATTTCAGCCTCGCTCATGTTCTGGCTGGCGGTGGTTATGTAGAGCAGGTCGAGGTTAGGTCCGCCGAAGGCGCAGCAGGTCGGCAGTTTCACGGGCAAAGGCAAAACGCGGTCAATGCGACCGTCAGGGGCGTATCGCACCAGTTGGCCGCCCTTGAACTGCGCGTTCCACAAAAACCCCTCGGCGTCCACCGCGGAGCCGTCGGCAAAAGCCGGTGGCGTGCTGGCGGCAAAAACGCGTTCGGCACCCATCGTGCCAGTGGCTAAGTCGTAGTCGTGGGAGAAGATGGCGTAACGCAGCGAATCAGCAAAGTACATAGTGCGGCCGTCGGGGCTGAAAGCCAGGCTGTTTGGGATGCAGATGCCGGTGCGTACTGGCACCATCGGGCCGTTACCTTCCAGACGGTAAAGCACGCCCTCGGGGGCACGCGTCAGGTTGTGCATGGTACCCACCCAGAAGCGGCCCTGAGCATCGCAGCGGCCGTCATTGAAGCGGTGACCGTCAGGTTGCGGCGGGGGCTTTACGAAAGGCACCATGGTGCCTTTATCCGGGTCAAACAAGACGATTTCTTGGGGCAGAGCCACCAGCAGCCGATGGTCGTTGGTCAGCGCGATCGAGCCCGCAAGGCCGGGGAGCGACCAGCTATCGACCCGCCCAGTGTCCGGGCACAACCTGCGAAGGGCAGGACGGCGAATGTCCAGCCAGTACAGGCACTGGGCCTGGTCATCCCACAGCGGGGACTCGCCCAAGATGTCGGTCTGTGTGCCGATGCGCTCGGGTTGTGTAGAAATATAGGGCACCGGGGCGCTGGCGGTAGGGGGCATGGGCTCAATCTTAAATTTGCCCCCAAGACGGCGGAATCAACTTTGCGGCAATTGAGACTTCGCAACAAGCGTAGGCGACGCTTGCCTTCGCTTGTTGCGAATAGAGCATTGCTTAAATTCCACTTCCGGGTCCCCGAAGGCCAGTCTTAATATCTGGCCCACGTTCACAAGTATGGTTCCCCGTAGCTCATTTTTATGACACCTTACACATCCCCGTCTGCAGCCGCAAACCACCTCTTTAACGACCTTGCACCCGCCACCTTATTCTCGATGACGGGCAAAGTCGTGTTGATTACCGGCGCTGCCGGCGGTATCGGCGCTGGCCTAGCGCGCGGCTTCGCTGCCGCCGGCGCCCGCCTGGTACTGGCCGACTTGAACGAGAAAGTGCACAGCCTGGCGGGAAAATTTCGGGATGCTGGTGCTGACGCTCATTCGCTGGCATTTGACGTCACCGACGAGGCGGCGATAGCGGGTGCGTTCGAGCAGATCATGCAGCGCTACGGCCGTATCGACGTTGTAATTAACAACGCTGGTGTCCTAGTGCGTACGCCACTGCTGGAACTGACCCGCCAGGAATGGCAGAAGGTGATTGATACCGACCTCACCGCTTGCTTTCTGATCGCACAGCAGGCTGCACGCATCATGGTCAAGCAAGGGTCGGGGCGCATCATCAACATGGGCTCCATCATGAACCACGTGTCGCGTCCGAACCTCGTGCCTTACGTCTCGGCAAAGGGTGGCGTTTCGGCCCTCACTCGCGCCCTGGCGGCAGACCTGGGCGGCACCGGCATCACGGTAAACGCGCTGGCCCCCGGCTACACCGAAACTGAATTCAGCCAAGCCAACGACAAAGAGTTCAACGCGTTCGTCACCAACTGGACGCCAGCACGCCGCTGGGGCAAGCCCGACGACATCTGCGGCCCGGCGCTGCTGCTGGCTTCAGAAGCTGGCGCCTACATTAATGGTCACACGCTTTACATTGACGGCGGCTTCTTGGCGGTGACCCGTTAAGGCGACACACGATGGACACTCAGGTGAAGCTTTCAGATGCGCCAAGTGGTACCGAGCCGCGTAGCCTGGCACCAATGCCGCAGGTAGCGCCCGGCTTCGGGCCGCTGCGCCGCATGTTGCGCCAGCGTTGGTTCCTGGCACTGCGCGCCTTCGCTCTGTTCACCTTGCTTTGGTGGGTTTTCTACGCTTGGAACGACAATCCGCTGCAGCTCCCCTCGCCAGTCCGCGTAGTCGCCGCATTGGGGTCGCTAGTGGCCAGTGGCGAGATCTTCGAGCATGCCCTGATCAGTACGAGTCGCTTGTTGATTGCGCTGGGCCTTGCCATCGCGCTGGCTGTGCCGCTTGGGTTTTGGATGGGACGAAGCCGAACTGCCGAGGCCTACATCGACCCGCTAATCGAGCTGTTGCGTCCCATCTCGGGTATCGCTTGGCTGCCGCTGGCCTTGTTCATATTCGGGGTCGGCAACACTTTGCCAGTATTCATCATGGTGTACGTTGGCTTTTTCCCCGTCCTGCTGAACACAATGGCGGGCGTGCGCCAGGTAGACCCCAAGCTGATCGCCGCTGCCAACACCATGGGGGTGGGAAGGCGCGCGCTGCTGTTGCACGTACTGGTGCCAGCCGCCCTGCCCACGGTTATGGTGGGCATCCGCCTGGCCTTCGCTGCCTCGTGGGCCGCGATCGTGGCTGCCGAGCTGATTGGCGCCCCCAGCGGGCTGGGCTTCGCCATTGAGTGGTACCGCCAACTCCTGATGACGCCCAAGGTTTACGCGTTCATCTTGGTGATTGGCGTGGTGGGTTATTTGTGTGACTTGGGCCTGCGTGCTTTGCAACGCGTATTGACTCCTTGGTCGGAAGGTACGGGATTGCAATGAACAACACTATTGATATTGCCGCTCGCTGGCAGCAAATCGCGCGCGGCGCGGTCCTGCCGCTGACCCTACTGTTGATGTGGCATGTATGGACACTAAGCCTTCCGGCTGGTAGCCCTGCACCAGCGCCATTGAGCGTGGTAAAGGCGGCGGTAGAACTCATCGCCACAGGCGGGCTGTTGCAGGCCCTGGTGCAGAGCTTGGGCCGCGTGTTACTCGGTTTTACGGGTGCGCTGGTACTGGGTGTGATTTTGGGTGTACTCATGGGATCGAGTCGCTCGCTACGCGACAACCTCGACCCCATCATCGAGAGCTTTCGGCCCATTGCGCCGATGGC
>JANYFF010000498.1 GCA_025362825.1 Polaromonas sp.
CGTCGAAGGTGAGCGCTTTGCCGAGTAGGCGCATAGGGATAGCTCCAAAAACGCGATTGTACCCGCGCCCAGCGGTGGCGGTTTAGCCCTTGCCTGCTAACAATCAGCGACAAAATTCGCCGGAAACCCCGGCAAAAATCACAAATTCAAGGGAAACGCGTATTCCGTACGCTTCAGCCAGCGATACACTGAAAGCATGGATTTCAAATTTGCGTCAAAAACTGTGGCTCTGACCCTCGTGGGGGCCTCATTTGCCATGACGGCATCTGCCCAGTGGCTGTGGATTGGCAAGGACGGCCACAAGGTTTTCAGTGATCGCTCGCCTCCTGGCGACATTCTGGACAAAGACATCATCAAGCGGCCAGGTGGCAGCTTGAGGCCAGCGAACCAGCCCATTGTTGAAGCACCGCAGGGGCGTGCCTCTACACCAGCGTTGAAGGCCAGCGCGCCACGGCTTTCTGGGAAGGATGCGGAGCTGGAAGCCAAGAAAAAGAAGGCCGAAGACGAGGAAGCGTCGAAACGGAAATCTGAAGAAGAGAGATCGGCCAAGACCAAGATCGACAACTGCGACCGCGCAAAAACCAGCCTGGCCACCCTGCAGTCTGGCGTACGGATAGCCTCCGTCAATGCAAATGGCGAACGTGAAATCATGGATGACGCCAAGCGCGACGCCGAATCGAAACGTGCTCAGGACTTGATCGATTCAAGCTGCAAATAGATAGCGCTGTAGCTGCTGCAAGCGCGTAACGCGCTGTCCTCCGCAAGCCTCAATAACCCGCTTTTGCGCCGGCCCGCTTTGCCGAAAACAAACCCGTTCCCTTGCTGCCCTGACCTTTGAAACGCTCCCTGCGGGCAACTTTCGGGTCCACCCGCAGTTTGCGATAAATCTCGATCCGGTCATTCTCCTGGAGCAATTGCTGGGGTGGTGCGCGTTTGCCCCATATGCCCAGCATCAGCGGAGCCTGTTTCAGGTCGTCAAATTCCTCAAGCATTCTGCTCTGCATCAGTGCTTGCGAGACGCTGGTATTGACCGGCACCTGCAGCAGCCGTTCGTGTACCTGCCGGGCATCGGGCGAATAGACCAGTGAGATATTCACACAGACTCCATCTCATTCCCCGCCGTAGACCTGTCCTGCGCGCTTGACAAAAGCGTCCACCAGACTGCCGGCGATCTTGTCAAAGACCGGGCCCACCAAAGCCGCCAGCGCAACGTTGTCAAAGTCGTAGCGCAGGCTGAAGTCGATCTTGCAGGCCCGCTCGCCGGCTTTGCCAACCGGCGCGAAATCCCAGTGGCCGTCGAGCTTTGAGAATGGCCCATCGACCAGTTTGAGATCGACCTTGCGGTCCTTGATGTGGGTATTGCGGGTCGTAAAACTCTGGGTCAGTCCGGCCATGGACAGGCCGATTTTGGCGGTCATACCGTGCTCGTCCTCGTCGATGACAGCGGCCTGGTCGCACCAGGGAAGGAATTTCGGATAGCTGGCAACGTCAGTGACCAGCGCAAACATTTCGGCAGCGCTGTACCAGATCAAAACGGACTTGTGAACGGTTTTCATACAATCAGGAGTTGCGCCCGATTGTATTGGTCGATAGCGCCTCTAATCCGCCTCTATCTTTTATCCATGGCCACCAAAGAAGCATCCCACTCCAAAAAACCAGACGCGACCTCATCTGGCAAGGCTGAACCAAAACTGTCCGCCAAAGCTGCTGCAGCTGCGGTACGCATTGCCGACAACAAAAAGGCCACCTACAACTACCACATTGAGGAGCGTTTTGAAGCGGGCATGGTACTTGAGGGCTGGGAAGTAAAGTCAGTCCGCGAAGGCAAGGTGAACCTCACCGACGGCTACGTGGTGATTCGCGGGGGCGAGCTTTTCATCATCGGTTGCCAGATCAACCCGCTGGGAACCGCATCAACCCACGTGCGCCCCGATTCTGTGCGGACGAAAAAGCTGCTGATGCACAAGGAGGAAATCCGCCGACTGGTGGGCAAGGTCGAGCAAAAAGGTTTCACCCTGGTGCCGCTTAATATGCACTGGAAGGCCGGCAAAGTGAAGTGCGAGATTGGCCTGGCCAAGGGCAAGGGCGAACACGATAAGCGCGACACCATCAAGGACCGTGAAGGCAAGCGCGAGGTGGAACGCGCCATGAAGTCAAGAAGCCGCTAGTTTTTTTACGGCGTAATAACGCCATGGTTTCTGAAGCACTGATCCTGACTGCATTGATGGAGCAATTTAGGAGGTTGCCCATTGCTAAGGCCAGTCGCGCAGTTGTGCGGTTTCACACACTGCACAGGCGAAGGCGACACAGTCAATACTGCTGGCAAACCACAGGCAGAAACACTGGCAGAATCAGGCTTTTAGCCCACGCAGCGGATGGGTTTCGGGCGTCCAGGGGCTTACAAAAAATGCATCGGCCATGCCCGGCTTGACGTCTTCAATCCGCTCTGGCGACCACGTGGGCGAGTAATCCTTGTCCACGACCAGAGCGCGTATGCCTTCGAGCGTTTCGCCTTCGAGCGCGGGCCGCAGGTGAAAGCACTGGTACACCATGTCGCGCTCCATGCGCAGGTCGTCCGCCAGGCTCATGCTCCTGGCCCGGCGGATCTGCTCCAGCGTCACATGCAGCATCACCGGCGAGCGCTTGCGCAGGATAGCGGCGGTCTTTTGTGCCCATGCGTCGCTCTTGGCGTGTTCAAGCGCGTCAACGATATGCTTGACCCTCAGCAACGAGAAATAGGTATCAATATGGGCTATAGCCCCCGTAATACGGTCGGGTATAGCTATTAAATTTGTAGCAATCCACTTTTCAGCATCTGCAGCGGAGGTCAAAGCCAAGCTGCCAAGTTCCTCCCAGAGCGCCGGCAGACTGGCGGCGCTGCGCTGGATGTCGGCCAGTCCAAAGTCCAGCGCCTCGCTGGCGCCTATCACCTCACCGGTCAGCGCCAGATACTCGCCCACATGACCCGGGCAGCGGCTTAAAAAGTAACCGCCACCGACGTCCGGAAACAGCCCGATATTGGTTTCAGGCATGGCCATTTTGGTGTGCTCTGTGACGATGCGTACGCTGGCACCCTGGCTCAGGCCCATGCCCCCGCCCATGACGACGCCGTCCATGAAGGCGATGAAAGGTTTCGGGTAGTTGTGAATTAGGTGGTTGAGGGCGTATTCCTCAGTGAAAAAGTCCTCCAGCGCCGAATCTTCATCCAGCACTGCCTGATGAAAAAACCGTATATCACCGCCTGCGCTGAAACCGCCGAAACGGCTTTCTGCGCTGCCGGGACGGCCCGTCTTGTTGGTGCCGCGAATGGCAACCAAGTGCACTTCTGGATCGTCACGCCAAGCCAGCAGCGCTGTGGTCAGGTCGCGCACCATCTGCAGGCTGAGCGCATTGAGCGCCTTGGGCCGGTTGAGTGTCAGGAAGCCGGCGTTGCCGCGGCTCTCTGTCTGGATATCGCTGCGGGTTTCTGTTGCGGGGGTTTCAGGATTTATCATATTTTCTCCATCCAATCAATTCATTAATGACCAGTGCGGTAATCACCAGCAGACCGCCGCTCAGCACATGGGTGCCAGGTTCTTCACCAGCACCCAGCCACGCCAGCAGAATGCCAAATATCACTTCAAGCAGGGCCAGCAAGGCCATTTCCGGTGCCTTGAGGACACCGGCGCACAGCACCGACAGCGCACAGGGTATGGCCAGTTGTACCAGTCCGAGCAAGGCCAGCAGCAAGAGGTCATGTGCCGTGGCCGAAAACGGAAACGACAGCGGCAACGTCGCCATGCAGGAAAGCACCGCGCCGGTCAAAACTGCAGGTACCAGGTCTATGTTGCGGCCCCTGGCACGGCTGTGCTGCACGATGGTCCAGTTGCCGGCGCTGGCAATCGGCACCAGCAAGGCAACCAGCGTGCCGGTAAGGTGGCTGGACAGGTCGATTGCACCGGCATACATCCAGGCTATGCCGGCGCCAGTCATCGCAACGGCGATCCACGTCCGGCGGGGAATCCGATAACCGATAAACAAGCGCGCCAGCAAAGCCGTGACTAAGGGGCCAATCGCCATGGTGACCAGCACATTGGCCACTGTGGTCAATGTTAGCGCCAGCATGAAGGCCGTGAACATCACACCCCAGCAGACACCCGAAAGCCAAAAGGCCAACCCGCCGCCGCGGATTTTTGCAAAGACCGCCCTGCCCTGAAACATCGGCAGGATGACCAGCAATGCACCCACCGTGAAAAAGCTGCGCCAGAACGTCACCTCAAAACTGCGCGCCGACTCCAGATGACGCGTTACCACACCGGCAATCGACCACATCAGGGTCACCAGGACCATCAGGGCGACAGCTTTGGAGTGGGTGAGTTTCATCAGTTTGTCGGTACTGGTAGAGGCTTCGACACGCTCAGCCCGAACGGAGAGGAATCTTGGCCTTCAAGCGAAGCGATGTCTTCGCCAGCGGGGGCCGCGGGTCTGGCTTTGCCAGCCTGCAGGCGCAGTGCCCCCTCGGGGTTGAGCGCTGCGGCTCCAAACCTGCCTATGCAGGTTTGGACAGCGCGAAGGGCTTGCGCCTCTGGCGCTTGCACGTCCAGAGAGCTACACGCAGTGAGCGACCGTGGGGGCCGCCACATCCACGCGGGGGCTTACCTTCCAGCGCGCTTGCGCTCGCTTTCAGTCAGGTGGCGCTTGCGAAGGCGAACCGACTTTGGCGTGATTTCGACCAGTTCGTCATCCTCAATAAACTCGACACCATATTCCAGTGTCAGCTCGATAGGCGGTGTGATCTTGATCGCGTCTTCCTTGCCCGACACGCGGAAGTTGGTCAGCTGCTTGGTACGCGTAGCGTTGACTAACAGGTCGTTGTCACGGC
>JANYFF010000571.1 GCA_025362825.1 Polaromonas sp.
CCAGTTCGCGCAGGGTGGTGTCTATCAGTTTGGCGATGGCGCCCGGGCAACGCCCGTGATGCGCCTCGCCCCAACCGACATGGCCCTCGTCGGTTTCGACCCGGACCAGAACCGCATCACGCTTGACGCTGCGGCCTATGCCCAGGCGCACTGATTTTTCTGCAGGAACCGGAAAGGAAACCGGCACCGCCCTGATGTCTGCAATACGCATACTTGTGCTCACTTGTTAGAAGAATTTGTTATCTGAAGACTTCAGGGTTCACCACATTGGCTGGCCGCTCGCCACGCAGCAAGGCAAGCATGGTGTCCACAGCACCCTGGCTCATGCCCAGCAGGCTGGTCGCGGTGATGCCCGCCACGTGCGGCGTCAACAGCAGATTAGGGCAGTCGAACAGCGGCTCCTGACCAGTCAGTGGCTGGCGGTCGTGCACATCCATTGCAGCACCACCCAGTCGGCCATGGCGGAGCGCATCGATCACCGCGGCGGTATCGATGACAGGCCCGCGTGACACATTGATGAGGATCGCACCAGGCTTCATCATCGCGACCGTTTCAACATCGACCATGCCGCGCGTCTGCTCATTGAGAGGGCAGCACAAAACCACCACATCAGCCTGCTTAAACAGCTCCTGCTTGCTGACCGCCTGCACATTGGCCGGCAGGCTGTCAGGCCGGCGCGTCACGCCTATGACCCGCATGCCCAGGCCTGCAGCCGCGCTGGCAAGCTGCGCACCGACAGCACCCACACCCACGATGCCGCACACGCTGCGGCCAAGCTCGGTGCCGCTATCGGCCAGTGGCCTGGCTGCTGCCCAGCCATCGGTGCGCAGGCGGGCGTCGATGCCCGCAAGGCCACGACGGAAATGCAACATCGCAGCGACGCAGTATTCAACAACCGCTGCGGTGTTGGAACCTGGCAGGTTGGCCACCGGAATGCCGCGCGCCGTAGCGGCCGTTACGGGGATCATGTCGAGGCCAACACCGTGGCGCACCACTGCGCGGAGCTTGGTGGCGTGGTCAAACACATCAGGCGCAAGCTGGGAGCGAACGATCAGTCCGTCGACGTCAACGATCAAGCGGGCGATGGTGGCCGGCGATGCGTCCGGCGCAAGAATCACCTCGTAATGCGCGGCCAACAAGGGCAGCAGCAGCGGGTGGATGTCGTTGGTCAGCAAGACTCGTGGTTTAGCGTTCAAGAAAAGGTTCTCCTGCCTTTATCGGATTGACCAGCCGGCCCAGGCGGCTTGATTCGACGGTGACGGTGGCACCCGGCAACAGCCAGGCTGGCGGTGTATGCATGGCAGCAACGCCTGCTGGCGTGCCGGTGGCAATCACGTCACCCGGCTCCAGCGGCATGCGGTGCGAAATCCATGAAATTAAGTCTGCAATGTTGAAAAGCATGGTCGCGGTGGAGCCGTTTTGCAAGGGCCGTCCATCGATGTCAAGGCGCAGGTCAACGGCATAGGGGTCGGGCAGTTCATCCGGCGTGACCAGCCACGGGCCCAGCGGCGCCGACGCCAGCAGGTTTTTGCCACGCACAAAGTTGCCGCCATCACGCTTGACCAGCGCACTGCCACTTACATCGTTGTGCAGCGTGTACCCGGCAACGTAGTGCATCGCATCATCACGGCTGACGCACAGTGCGCGGCGGCCAATGACCACTGCCAGTTCAGCCTCATAGCCGACGTTGCCGACATCCGGCGGAATCAGGATCGCAGCACCAGGGCCTATCACGGTGCTGCCTGAGCGGATAAACGTCACCGGCTCCTGAGGGTGCGCCATGGCCCGTTCTGCAAGTCCATCGGTGAAATTAAAAGCCGCGCCAACAATCTTGCCGGGACGCGGCAGCGGAGCGAGCAGCTGCACGTCAGCAAGCGACCTCAGCGCATCGCTGTCGAAAGAAGCTTGCGCCAGTCGTTGCGCCCAGTCGCCAAGCCCTTGCTCTATCAATACCTGCAGCGACGGCACCGTTGCACCCATCAGCTTCCTGCACGACGGATGAGAAAGATCGGCAACCTGGTCGCCTTTGCCCTGGTCGAGAAGGACGCCGGCGACCGGCGTGCCCGACGGGTTCAGAAATGAAACAAAACGCATGCTCGGGTCGTCGGTCAGGCGACGCGGTAACGGTCAAGAATCGAACGATTGATCTCAATGCCCAGCCCGGCACCGGTCGGCACCTGCACCTTGCCGCGTACCTGAAGGATGGGGTCAACAGACAGCAAATCGCGGAAGGGGTTCTCGCACTGCTCCAGCTCCAGCAACGGCGGCATCGGCCTGAAGCTTGGCGGCTGGTCGGGCAGCGCCGCCAGGAAATGCAGCGTCGCTGCCAGGCCAATGGCCGAGCCCCACGCGTGCGGTATGCATTCAACACCGTGGGCGCTGGCCAGCGTCGGGACGGCGTGGGTCCGCATCACCAACCTCGCCATCCTCTTCATCTTCCTTTCGCTCGGCCTCAACATCGTCGTCGGCTTCGCCGGCCTGGTCGATCTCGGCTACATCGCGTTCTACGCGGTCGGCGCCTACACCTATGCGCTGCTCGCCTCGCCGCACTTCGGCATCCACCTGCCATTCTGGGTGATCCTGCCGATCGGCGCCGCTGTCGCCTGCCTGTTCGGCGTCCTGCTCGGGGCGCCCACGCTCAAGCTGCGCGGGGACTACCTCGCCATCGTCACGCTCGGCTTCGGCGAG
>JANYFF010000579.1 GCA_025362825.1 Polaromonas sp.
GCTCCAGCAAACGCGCATTGGCCTCGCCAGTGTTTGCAGCGCGGACTACCGCCGTGCTGTAGACACCACGACCGGCGAGGGTAAGCATTAACTCGCCGCCAATCAGGCCTGTTGCGCCCGAAAGAAGCACGCGTTTTTGCATAAAGGTCACTACGAAAAGAGAGGGTTGGATTATAAGCGGGCAGGATGCGCGCTCACACTCGCGCCGGGCCCCCCGTCGAGCGCTTTATTCGCATTACCGTGCGTTTGTCCGCGCAAGCGCTGCACAGCGCGGCGCAGCAGGTGCTCAAGATCGTCGATATAGGTGAAAACGGCAGGCACCACCAGCAGGCTCAGCAAGGTCGACGTAATCAGGCCGCCAATCACGGCGATAGCCATTGGTGAGCGAAAGCTCGGGTCGGCGCCCCAGCCCAGCGCCAGCGGCATCATGCCGGCGCCCATGGCAATCGTTGTCATGATGATGGGGCGGGAACGCTTGTGGCAGGCGTCCACCAACGCGTCGAAGCGGCTCATGCCCTCGTTCCTGGCCAGGATGGCGTAGTCGACCAGCAGGATGGAGTTCTTGGTGACAATGCCCATCAGCATGATCAGGCCGATCATGGACGGCATGGACAGCGCCTGGCCGGTTATGAGCAGGGCCACAAAGGCGCCGCCAATCGACAGCGGCAGCGCGGCCAGAATGGTCACTGGCTGCATGAAGTCTTTGAACAGCAGCACCAGCACGCCGTAAATGCACAGCACGCCGATCGCCATGGCAATGCCAAAGCTGGCAAACAGCGCCTGCATTTCCTGGGCATCGCCCAGCTCGGCAATCTTCACGCTGGGCGGCAGGCTTTGCATCGACGGCAGTGCGCGAGCCTCTGCATTGACCTCGCCCAGCGTCCGCGCACCCAGTTCGACATTGAGCGTCACATTGCGGCTGCGGTTGAGCCGGTCGATCTGCGCCGGGCCGGACTGCATGGTGATGCTGGCGACATTGCCCAGCATGACCGGGCCGTTTTTGCCCGGAACGCTCAGGCGTTCAATGGCGGCAAGGTCTGCGCGCACCGCGTCGGGCAGCTTGACGCGAATCGGGATCTGCCGCTCGGACAGGTTGAGTTTGGTCAGGCTGGTGTCGAAATCGCCTGCGGTGGCGACGCGCACCGTCTCGCCAATGCTGGCCGCCGTCACACCCAGGTCGGCGGCGCGGGCAAAGTCTGGCCGCACGATGATCTCAGGGCGCACCAGTGCAGCGCTGGAGCTCACGTTGCCGATGCCCTGCAGCGTGCGCAGTTCGCGCTCGACTTTTTGCGCGGCTTCTGCCAGCGCCACCGGGTCTTCGCTGCGCAGCACCAATTGCATCTTCACCCCGGTGTCGGGCGGTCCAACGTTAAAGCGGGCGCCCGGAATCGCCGCCAGCTTTTCGCGGATCTGCGCTTCTATGGTGGTGAGCGACTCCGACCGGTCGTTGCGGTGCACGGTGGTCAGTGTCAGCACCGCTTTGCGTGCTTCGGGCGCCGCACCGGGGGCAAATTCATCGCCGCTGGAGCCGCCGCCTATGGAGCTGAAAATACCCGTGATGCCCTTGACCTGCATGGCGGCCAGCCGTGCCTGCTCGGCCACTCGGCTGGTTTCAAGCAGTGTGCTGCCGGGTGGCAATTCAAGGTTGACCTGTGTTTGCGCGCGGTCGGCGGCCGGCACAAAACCCGTTGGCAACAGCCCGACCAGCGCGACGGATGCTGCAAAAAACACGGCCGATGCCAGCGCCGTGACCAGCCGGTGGTGCAGGCACCATTTCATGGCGCGCATATAGCGCTGCATCAGCCAGCTGTCTTTTTCTTCGCGCTCTTCCGTGGGCTTGAGGATGTAGGCGGCCATCATGGGCGTGAGCAGCCGCGCCACCAGCAGCGAGGCGAGGATAGCCAGCACCGCCGTCCAGCCAAACTGCTTGAAAAACAGGCCCGGCACCCCGCCCATAAAGGCGGTCGGCAAAAACACCGCAACCAGCGCAAAGGTGGTGGCGATCACCGCCATGCCGATTTCATCTGCGGCTTCCAGCGCCGCCTGCATTGGCGTCTTGCCCATGCGCAGGTGCCGCGAAATGTTTTCAATCTCCACGATCGCATCGTCCACCAGCACGCCAACCACCAGCGCCAGCGACAGCAGTGTCACGGTGTTGAGCGTGTAGCCGAAATACTTCAGCCCCAGAAACGTTGGTATCACCGACAGAGGCAGCGCAGCGGCGGCGACCAGCGTGGCCCGCCAGTCGCGCAGAAACCACCACACCACCAGCACCGCCAGCAGTGCACCTTCGTACAGCAGCTCCATCGAACCTTCAAAGTTTTCCTGCACCGGCTGTGCGTTGTCTATGACCTGCCTGAGTACGATGTTGGGATGGGACTCCTTCAGCTCGGCCACGGCAGCCCGCACGCCACTAGCGACATCAATCTCGCTGGCGCCCTTGGTGCGGAACACTTCAAAACCCACCACGCTCTGGCCGTCCTGCGTGGCCTGTGAACGCGGCTCGGCAACGGTGTCGAAGACGCGCGCCACCTGGTCCAGACGGATGTGCCGGCCGTCGGCCAGCGGCAGGTCAAGCAGCGCCAGCTCGGCCGCTGTCTTGACGGTGGCGATGGTGCGGACCGACTGCTCGGCACCGCTGACATCACCGCGACCGCCCGGCGCCTCTTGCTGGACCATTTTCAGGCGCCGTGACACATCGATGGCAGCCACATTAAGCGCGGCCATCCTCCCGGCATCCAGCTCGACACGGACCTCGCGGCTGACGCCACCCATGCGCTTGACGGCGCCTACGCCGGGCACATTGAGCAGCCGTTTGGTCACAGCGTTGTCGACAAACCAGCTCAGTTCCTGCAAATCAGCCGTTGCGCCGCCGTTTGCCGCTTCGCGGACCGCCGGCGCAGCTACAAAAGTCAGTACCACGCGCCCGGCGGTCGAGGCTTTGGTGACCGACGGGTCGCGCAGTTCGCCGGGCAAGTCTGCACGCACTCTGGCGACGGCATCGCGCACGTCGTTGACGGCATCGGAAAGCTTCTTTTCAAGGACGAATTCGACCGTGATCTGCACCGAGCCGTCCAGTACGCTGGTGTGGATATTCTTGATGCCCTGCAGGGTCGCGACGGAGTCTTCAATCTTGCGTGCGACTTCAGTTTCAAGCTGCGCCGGCGCCGCACCCGGCAGGCTGGCGCTGATGGTGACGATGGGCAGTTCGATGTCCGGGAAGTCCTGTACCGCGCTGGCTTTGTAGGCCAGCAGGCCCGCCAGCGTCAGCAGCACAAACAGCATGATCGCCGGGACCGGATTCTTGATGGAAAGCGAGGAGAAGTTCATGACTGCTCTTTATTTAATAGCTGCAGACGCCCGAATTGCGGGGGTTACGGGCATATTTGGCTGTATTTTTTGGTTTTCTGCGGTGTTTGGGGCGTTCGGGGGGCTGGCCGTGCTGCCGACAGCCGCAACCTTGCTGACCAGGTCGCCGTCATTGAGAAAGCCGGCACCACTGGCCACCAGTTCTGTATCGGGCTGAAGGCCGGCGGTAACTTCTACGCGGTCGCCCAGGCGGCGGCCTGTCTGGACCTTCACCTGGCTGACGTGACTGTTGGCATTGAGCAGGAACACATAGCTAAAGCCGTCCCGAATCACCACCGACTGCTGCGGTATGGTCAGGGCCGGCGAATTGCCAAGGTCAAACTCCCCTTTGGCGAACATCCCGGCCAGCACCGGTGCGGTACCGCTGCGCACGCTGGCCGGCAAATCCACATAGACCAGCGCCGAGCGGGTTTGCACGTCGACCGTCGGCGCAATCATGCGGACCCGGCCCTTGACTTCTGCACCGTTGGAGGCAACCACCGTAGCTGGCGTGCCAGCGGTTAGCCGACCCAGCTCGCTCGACGTGACTTCGGCACGCCATTCAAGGCGGCCGCCGCGGATCATCCTGAACAGTTCCGTCCCTGTGCCAACAACCGCGCCGACGGTTGCCGTGCGAGCCGAAATGATGCCATCGTCGGGCGCAAGCAGACGGGTTTGCCGCAGCCTGACCTGCTGCACCGCTTGCGTGGCTCTGGCTGACTCAAGCCGGGCCTGAGCGGTTTTTTCGGCGGTCGTGTACTGGTTGATCTGTTGCTCGCTCAGCGCGCCGCTGGCCTGCAGGGTGCGCGCCTTTTCAGCATTGGCCGCCGCATCCGCCGCATTGGCCTCGGCTTCCGACACACTGGCGCGGGTTTGCGCGACCTCGGCCTGTACCGAGTCCAGTGCAAACGTGGCCAGCACGTCGCCTGCGCGCACCCGGTCGCCGACATTGACGCGAACGTCCAGCAACTGCAGGCCATTGGTTTCGCTGCCGACGATGGCTTCCTGCCATGCAGCGATGCTGCCATTGGCCGTCAGCCTGATGGGGAAACTGGCCTGCACAGGCTGCACCGTGGTGACCGTCAGGGCTGGTTTGGGCACGGCGGTCCTTTTGCCGGTTTCAGTGCCTGATTTGGAAGATAAAATGGCTGCAGCCCCCAGTATCAGGGCGGCTATAGCTATCAAAATAATAGTAATTGATTTGCGGGTGAGATATTTCATGCGGTGTGATCGGGGCGGTTGTGGCGTTCAGTTCCAGGCGGGCAAGGCCCACTCCGGGATGTCAAACACCATGGGTGTGGCCGGCGCGGCGGCGGTGTTCCACCCGCCGCCAAGCGCCCGATACAGCGCGATCCAGGCGCTTCTGCGTTCTTGTTCAAGGTTGACGACGGCACTTTGCGCAGACAGCAGCGTGCGGCGTGAGTCTTCGAGTTCTACAAGGCTGGCCAGGCCGGCCTTGTAGCGGGCTTGTGTCCCGGCAAAAGACGCGCGATAGCCCTCTGCCGCCGCGCTGGTGTCGCTACTCTTGTCGGCGGTGCCCTGCAGTTTGATCAGGGCCTCCTCGACTTCCCGCACGGCTTGCCGCACCACGCCGCGGTACTTGCCAGCGGCTTCCTCGTACCTGGCCTTGGCCGCCTCCAGGTTGGCTTCGTTGGCGCCGCCGTCAAACAGCGGTACCGTCAGGGCCAGCGGGCCGACCGACCAGGTGTCGAAATCCTGGGTGAAGCCGCGTGCGGTGGAGCGGTTGGTTGCGATATTGCCGGCGATGCTCAATCGCGGATAGCGCTGTGCACGGGCGCTGCCCACCTCGAAACTGGCCGCGGCCAATAACCGGGCCGAGTTGTACACATCGGGCCGCTGCGCCAGCACTTCTGCGGGAACGCTGGGGATGGCGGCAATACCCTGCAGTGCGGTGGTACTGGTGTTTTGCGCCAGTTTTTGCCTGAGCATCGGCTCGGCGATGCCGGTCAGCCCCACCAATGTTTTCAAGTCCACCTCGCACTCTGACCGTTGCTGCGTGACGCGCGCGTTGCTTTCAGCGGCACTGGCGCGCGCCAGCGCGGCCGTGGCCGGGGCACCAAAGCCAGCCTTCGTCACCATCTCCGTCAGGCGCGAGGTCTCGGACCGCGAGCGGGCGTCGGCGCGGGCCACCAGCAACAGCGTTTCACAGGTGCGCACGGTGTAGTACTGCAGCGCTGTTTCCGCCGCAACCGAGACGCGGGCTTCATGCCAGAGTGCCTCGGTGCCCGACAAACGGGCCTTATCGGCCTCCAGGCTGGCGCGGTTCTGGCCGAACAGGTCAAGTTCCCAACTGGTCTGAAAGCCGATCTGCGTGAGGTTGGTGATTGGTGGAACCGTCACCCGGTTGATAGGCGGCGAGAGGCTGCGGCTGATGTTTCCCGTGGCGTCCAGCGTTGGCAGCAGCGCCGCCTCGGACGACGCGCGCGTGGCCTGGGCCTGCTCAATGTTGGAGCGAGCCGTGATGACCGATGGGCTGACCGCCTGGGCGGCCCCTATCACCTCAACCAGCAAGGGATCGTTTTGTTGCTTCCACCATTGCGAAAGGTCGCTCAGGCTGCCTTTGTGGGGCCTTGTTCCGGCTGGGTCTGCCGCAAGGGCAACAGCGCTTGCAGAACCGGACGGTAGCGGCGCATACCACTGCGGCGGCGCTGAAATAGCCACGGTGTCGGGCGGCGCCATGACCGAGCAGGCACCCAACAGCAGCGCCGCGCCTGCTGCAGTAAATGTGGCGAGCCCGCCAGCAATATCAAGTCTTCTCATGAAAGGGGTTTCTGCTCCGGAAAAAGGGTGGCGATGCCAGGTCGACTGCTGGTGCAACAGGCTCATTCTGGCCTAAACCCGTGGCAGTCAGAAATCGACCCTGCAAGTTGAAGTGCTGTTACGTCTGCAGCTGTTTTGACTGCAGCAAGCGCCGCGCCTGATAGTGTCAGACCGGCGGCGGTGCTTCAAAAACGCTGGCCCACAGGCTCTGGATGGCCACCCGTTCGGCGGCCAGCGCTGGCGGCACAACATGTGTGGGCTCTTCATTGAGGCGTGCGTGGTGCTGCACACGCCGCAGTTCGCGGTAGGCGCTGGCCGCCTGTTGGCCGACACCCACCGGCAGCAAACCGGCGCTCTCCGCGAGCTGCAGCAGCGCAATGTTGCCAATGTTGGCTGCCAGTTCCGGATGCCGGGCAGACGCCGACAGCACCAGAAACTGCACTGCAAATTCGGCATCCACCATGCCGCCGGGGCTGTGCTTCACGTCAAATTTGCCGGCCTTGATCGGGTGCGCGGCGCGGACCTTGTCGCGCATGGCGACGATTTCCCGGCGCAGCAGCGCGCTGTCGCGCGGGGCCATGATGACGCTCTGGCGGACAGCATCGAAACGCTGCTGGATGGATTCGCTGCCCTGCATGATGGTCAGGTCGGGTGTCACGCAACGCGCCCGCGTCATGGCCTGGTGTTCCCAGGTCCACGCGGTGTTGCTGCCGCGTTGCAGCTGGTAGCGTGCGTAGGCTTCAAAGCTGGTGACCAGCAGGCCGGAGTTGCCGTTGGGACGCAAGGCGGTATCGATTTCAAACAGGTCGCCTTCGCCGGTCTTGACGGTGAGCCACTTTATCAGTTGCCGCACCAATGCCGCATAGACTTCTGGCGCCTGCTCATGCGCGTCCTCATAAACAAACACGATGTCGAGGTCGCTGCCGTAGCCAAGCTCCTTGCCGCCGAGCTTGCCATAGGCGATGATGGCGAACTGCGGCACTTCAATGTGCTTGTTTCGCAGGCGCTGCCAGCACCAGCCGGTGGTAACAGTGAGCACCGCCTCGGCCAGCGCGGTCAGGTCATCGGCCACCTGCTCGACCGTCAGCACACCTTCAACGTCGCGCGCCAGCGTCCGAAAAACCTCTGCATGGTGGGCGCGGCGCAAAAGGTTCAGGCAGGTCTCCTCATCGTCTTCGCCGGTACGTTTGAGGGAGGCCAGGCGCAGCTTCAGCTCTTCGGTGAAGGTGGCGGCATCAAAGCGTTCGTGCAGCAGTTCGTCGCTGGCCAGCTCGTCAATCACACCGGGATGCTGCAGCAGGTAGCGGGCCGGCCATTTGGCAGCGCCCAGCAATCGCAACAGGCGGACATGCACCGCCGGGCGCTCCAGCAGCAGCGCGAGATAGCTTTCGCGCCTGAGCAGCGGCTCTATCCAGTCGATGACGCGCAAGGCGGCTTCTTCGGTCACGGTGCCCTCGATCAGCCACTGGGCTGTACGTTGCACCAGCTGCGTGAGCCGCGCGCGCGACTCGTCGCGCAGGGCCAGCACCTTGGGATGGTGGCGCCACAAGGTCAGACGGGCGCGAAACTGTGCCGGCCATTGGGCAGAAAGTTGCTCCAGCAGGTCGTCAAGCAGGGGCGGTGGTTTTGCGCCTGCTCCAGCTGCGCCCGGCTTGCCGCATCCCCTGCACTCGGGTTTGCCCCCTAGCAGCTTGTCAAACTCCTGCGCCACCAGTTCGCGGTGGGCGTCGAGATCGCCCAGAAACTGGCAGCAATCGCTGTAGCCCAGGGTGCGCGCTATCCACAGCAGATCGTCGTCGCGGGTCGGCAGCACGTGGGTCTGCTGATCGTCCAGATATTGGATGCGATGCTCGACGCGGCGTAAAAAATCATAGGCCAGTGCCAGCGCATCGGCGGTTTCCTGGAGCATCAGGCCGGCGTGCGCCAGCCGCTTGAGTGCGTCCAGTGTAGGACGCGTGCGAAGCTCAGGGAACTGCCCACCGCGAACCACCTGCAGCAGTTGCACGGTGAATTCGATTTCACGGATACCGCCGCGCGACATCTTCACATCGTTGGCGCGTTCGGGATGTCCGGCGCATCGTTTCGCGGCATGTTCGCGGATTTGGCGGTGCAGCGTACGCAGGGCATCAAAAACGCTGTAGTCCAGATAGCGCCGGAACACAAAGGGCAGGACAGAGCCACGCAGCGACACGGAAGCTTCGCTCTTGATGCACTCCCGCGGCGCGACCACGCGGCTCTTGAGCCACGCAAAGCGTTCCCATTCACGGCCCTGCGCCTGGAAGTAGTCTTCCAGAGCGTTAAATGAGACGGCAGCCGGGCCGGAGTTGCCATTGGGCCGCAGCGCGAGGTCGACGCGGAAGACAAAGCCGTGTTCCGTGGTTTCTCCGATCAGCCCAAAAATGGCCTTGACCTGCAGGCCAAAGTATTCGTGGTTTGAAATCCTGCCGCGTCCATCGGCGCGCCCCGCCGTTTCGCCATCGTGGTCGTAAACATAAATCAGGTCGATATCGCTGGAGACATTGAGCTCGCGGGCGCCCAGCTTGCCCATGCCGACCACCAGCAGGCAGGGCCGTTCGGCGCCATCTGACGGTTTGTCACCGCATTGCGGCGCGCCGTAAGTAGCGTCCAAGGTGCGCCGGGTTTCAAGCGTGGCCACGTCGAGCGCCAGTTCGGCCAGATCGGTCATCGCACGTGTGACCACAGCGAGTGGCGCCTGGCTGGCGAGGTCGGCGTCGCAATCAAGCACGACAAGCCTTTCCATCACCAGCTGGCGCAGCACCCTGAGCGCTGCGCCTGTCGCCAGGCCCTGCGCGAGCAGGGTCTGCAGGGTGACTTCCATGCCGGCACGTACCGGCGCGCCTGGCGGCAGGCACTCCATCTGCCCGGCATAACGCCGCCTGATGCGCTGCACAAAACGCGAATAGCCAGAAGCTTCCCGCGAGGGCGGGACACCGGAGTCGGCGACTGCGTCAATGCTGGGGTTTGCGGGCATCACATCACTTCACAAAACTTCACGGTGGTTCATCCCGCAGGCTGTGGCGCTGAAGGTCATAATTCTCTTGCCGATGACTCATACGACTCTCCAACTGCCAACACCGCACACACTGCCTTCGCGGCGGATGCGGGTGATGGCTTTCGTGGCCCGCCTCCTGCTTTGGCTGACGCTAGTGATCTGGCTGCTGTTTGGCGCAAGCTGGGGCATCCTTCACGGCTGGATTGTGCCGCGAATCGGTGAGTTTCGCCCACGCCTCGAACAGGAAGCCAGCAAAGCGCTGGGGGTACCTGTGCGCATAGGGCAAATCACGGCACAGTCACAAGGGCTCATCCCCTCATTCGAACTACGCGATGTGGTGCTGCTCGACCAGCAGGGACGCGAAGCCCTGCGCCTGCCGCGCCTGCTGGCGGCGCTGTCACCAACCTCTGCGTGGGCACTGGGGTTCGAGCAGCTTTTCATAGACCAGCCGGTGCTGGATATCCGGCGGGCGAGCGACGGGAAGATTTACGTCGGTGGCCTGGACATGTCGCAAAACCATGGCGACGGCAATGCCACGGCAAACTGGATTTTTTCGCAGGCCGAGTTGTCGATCAAGGGCGGCACAGTGCGTTGGACCGACGAGCTGCTGCACGCGCCGCCCCTGGCGCTGAGTCAGGTGGATGCGGTGCTGCGCAACAGCCGTCGCCGTCACTTGATGCGCCTGGATGCGACGCCGCCGGTCGACTGGGGCGAGCGGTTCAGCCTGCGCGGCATTTTCCGGCAG
The DNA here is from genome assembly GCA_025362825.1 of Polaromonas sp. Lineage (GTDB taxonomy): Bacteria > Pseudomonadota > Gammaproteobacteria > Burkholderiales > Burkholderiaceae_C > Polaromonas. Next base: position 9,888 of record JANYFF010000579.1, read on the forward strand.
CCGCTGCTGTCCGGCGAAGCTGGTCAGTGGCGCGAGTGGTCGGGCCAGGTGTATGCCGAGTCTGGCCGTGTTGATGTCTCCCAAGCGCGGCAGTACCTCAGTCTCGACAGGCTTGGCGCCGACATCAGGTCAGGGAAAGGCAGCGTTCGTGCGTGGGCCGACGTTAACAAGGGCCAAGTCAGCAGTGCGACCTTTGATGTCGCCCTTACCCAAGTGGAAGTGCAGCTCGGCCGGTCGCTGGAACCACTCGCGCTGGAGTCGGTTGCCGGACGATTTGGCGGCCGGAAGACGGACAACAGTTTTGAATTCAGCACCGAAGGTCTGCATTTCGACACCCGGGAGGGTTTGCGCTGGCCGGGCGGTAACCTGGCCATGACCCATACCGCAGCGGATGTCCGCATGCCTGAGCAAAACCAGTTAACGGCTGACAAACTGGATCTTGCCGCTCTGGCTCAAATTGCCGATCGTCTGCCCCTCGGTACATCCATCCGCACTCTGATCGCGTCCTATGCGCCCCGAGGCCTGATCGAGAAGATCGAGGCCCGATGGCAGGGGCCCGCGTCTGCGCCGCAGACCTATTCTGCAAAAGGCAGCGTGACCGGGCTGGCACTGGCGTCGTTACCGGTTGCCGCTCCAGTACGTGCGGCGTTGTCGGGGCATGAGGCGTCGGTCGGCTCGCACAATCACCCCGGCAGGCCCGGTGTGACTGGCGCCGCAGTGGACTTTGACGTGACACATGCCGGCGGCAAGGCGTCGGTCAGAATGGCCCACGGTAGCCTTGATTTGCCGGGTGTGTTTGAAGACCCGCATATCCCGTTCGAGCAGCTGTCGATGGATGCCCAGTGGAAGCAAGCCGACGGGAAAACCGACCTGCAATTGCGCAACATGAGGTTTTCCAACCGCGATGCCGAAGGGATGGCGCAGGTCAGTTGGCAATCCGGCGACCCTGCTGCGGCCAGACACGTAGCAGGGACAAAGGGTCCCGATGGTTCTTTGGGAACACTCGACCTGCAGGGTAGCCTGAGCCGGGGTGACGGCGCCAAGGTGCACCGCTACCTTCCGCTGGTGCTGCCCGAACGGGTACGGTATTACGTGCGCGATGCCGTTACACAAGGCGAGGTCAGCGACGTGAAGTTCAAGGTCAAGGGGCCAGTCAATGAGATACCGTTTTCCAACCCCGAGCACGGTGAATTCAAAATATCGGCCAAGGTAAAAAACGGTGTTTTTGCCTATGTTCCCAAAACCATACAACCCCGTGACGCCATGCCCTGGCCAGTGCTTAATGATGTCAAAGGCGAGTTGGTTTTCAACCGGGCTGCCCTTGAGATCAACGGCGCTACGGCGCGCGTGGTGGGCCTGCCGGGGCTGCAGCTCGTGAAGTCGGATGCGCGCATTCCGGATCTGCTGCATGGCGCCACGTTGGACCTCACGGCCAGCGTGAAAGGGCCTTTGACCGACGCACTGGGCTTTGTCAACATGTCGCCTGTCGGCGGCATGACGGGTGGCGCGCTGGGCAAGGCTGTGGCTACGGGTAACGGCGACTATGCGGTGCACCTGAACCTGCCGCTTTTTGCGCTCGACAGGACGCAGGTGCAGGGCACGGTGACACTTCCTGGCAACGACGTGCAGTTCACGCCCGCCACACCGATGCTGGCGCGGCTGAAGGGCGTGGTTAATTTCAGCGAAACAGGCTTCAGTGTTGCCGGCGCGCAGGCGCGCCTGATGGGTGGCGACATCCGGTTTGACGGCGGCATGCGCACCCCGCTCCGCCCTGCGATGCCGGGTGCAGACCTGGAGCCTGCGGTGGCGTTCAAGGCCCAGGGCACTATCACGGCCGAAGGTATCCGGCAAGCCAAAGACCTTGGCATTGCGTCGCGCCTGGCCCAGAACGCCAGCGGAGGCGCTGCCTATACGGCCACCCTTGCCTTCCGGCGTGGCGTGGCCGAGGTGGTGGTGGCCAGCAACCTGCAGGGTATGGCGCTGAGCCTGCCGGCTCCGCTCAACAAGAGTGCAGAGACCGCGCTGCCCATGCGCTTTGAAAACACCTTGATGCGCGATTCGTTGGCGCCTGGTCAGAAACTGCAGGACCAGTTGAGCCTGACACTGGGGCGAATAGTTTCAGTGGTTTATGTGAGGGATATTAGCGGCGCAGATCCGAGGGTGCTTCGCGGCGCCATTGGTGCAGGGTTGGAATCCGGCGAATCTGCTCCGCTGCCGGACGCTGGTGTTTCGGCCAACATCAACATTGCGCGGATAGATATCGACGCCTGGGAAAAGGCGTTAGCGGGTACGGTCGCACCGGCCCCGCCGGGAGCTGAGTCTGCTGTCGCGGGCACAATTTTCCCGGGTGCAGCGCAGGCTTACCTCCCCAACAAGATAGCGGTCCGTGCAAAGGAATTGCTGATTGAGGGCCACAAGCTGAACAATCTGGTGGTGGGTGGCTCGCGCGAGGGCCTTAACTGGCGTGCCAACATCGATGCGACCGAGCTGAATGGCTATGTCGAGTTTCGCCAACCCGGCGGGGGTTTGAGTGGCACAGGCGAAGGGCGCGTGTACGCGCGTTTGTCGCGGCTCAGCCTGGCATCTTCCACGGCCAGCGATGTTGAAAACATTCTCGATGAGCAGCCTGCAAACATCCCGGCCCTGGATATCGTGGTGGACGACCTCGAATTGCGCGGCAAGAAACTTGGGCGGGTTGAAATCGATGCCGTCAACCTTGGCGCATCCGGTACCCAGCGCGCTGGAGGTGCTGGAGGCGCTCGCGAATGGCGCCTGAATAAGTTCAACATCACCGTGCCGGAGGCCGTGTTGACCGCCTCCGGCAACTGGGTGGCCGTCAATGCACTGGCACCTGTGGGTGCTGGCGCTGCGGCTGCGCGTGCCGCTCGCGGTGTTGCCGAGCGCCGGCGCACCGTGATGAATTTCAAGCTCGACATTCTTGATTCCGGCGAACTCCTCAGGCGCTTTGGCATGAAGGATGTGATCCGACGCGGCAAGGGAAAAATGGAGGGTCAGGTTGCCTGGGTCGGCTCGCCGCTTAGCCCCGACTATCCGAGCATGGGCGGACAGTTCAACATCAACATTGAGTCGGGCCAGTTCTTGAAGGCTGACCCGGGCATTGCCAAGCTGCTTGGCGTGCTGAGCCTGCAATCCCTGCCGCGGCGCCTGACGCTGGATTTTCGCGACGTTTTTTCAGAAGGGTTTGCCTTTGATTTTGTGCGTGGCGACGTCAATATCAACCAGGGTGTTGCTGCCACCAACAACCTGCAGATGAAGGGTGTCAATGCGGCGGTCCTGATGGATGGCAGCGCAGACATCGCCAAAGAGACCCAGGACATCAAGGTCGTGGTCGTGCCTGAAATCAATGCCGGGACGGCTTCCCTCATTGCAACGGTTATCAATCCGGCGGTGGGACTGGGCACTTTTCTGGCACAGTATTTTCTGCGCCGTCCGCTGATCCAGGCCACCACGCAGGAGTTTCATATCGACGGTAGCTGGACCGATCCCCGAATTGCCAAAGTTGAGCACAAGCCATGAAAGTAGCTGCCATCCAGATGGTGTCGTCGTCCAGCGTTGCTGCCAACTGTAGGGCGGCGCGGCGCCTGCTTGCGCAGGCTGCGGCACAGGGCGCCGAGGTGGCGGTTTTACCCGAGTATTTCTGCCTGATGGGCTTTGAGGATACCGACAAGCTGCAAGTGGCCGAGCAACCCGGACAGGGCTTTCTGCAGGATTTCCTGGCGCAGTGCGCGCGCGAGTTCCGCCTGTGGATCGCCGGCGGCACCCTGCCGCTTGAGACCGGGCAGCCAGGCGAGGAAGGTACGCGGGTCTACAACAGTACCCTGGTGTATGACCCGACCGGTCAGCGCGTGGCGCGCTACGACAAGATGCACCTTTTCAGGTTTGCTGATGGTCAGCGTACCTTTGATGAAACGCGGGTACTCAGGCCGGGCATTGAACCTGTGACGTTTGATCTGCCGTCGGCGGATGGCAGCACCTACCGGGTAGGCCTGAGCATTTGCTATGACCTGCGGTTTCCCGAGCTGTACCGGCTGCTCAAGGCCGATCTGCTGCTGGTGCCGAGCGCATTTACCTTTGTCACCGGGCAAGCCCACTGGGAAGTCCTGTTGCGTGCCCGGGCGATCGAAAACCTGGCTTACGTGCTGGCTGCTGCGCAGGGCGGCCTGCACGAAAACGGGCGCCGTACCTGGGGCCACAGCATGGTGGTGGACTCCTGGGGCCGCATCATGGCAGAACAGGACGAAGGCGAAGGCGTGGTGATGGCCGAGCTGGCAAAGTCAACTCTCGATGTCGAGCGGCTGCGCTTGCCGGCGTTGAGCCACGGTGTGTTGTGAAAGTTTTCCCGCTGATGCTCAAGGGCATGGGCAGCCTCAGGTGGGCCAGCCGCCAGATCGGTGCGCGCAGGTCTGTGCTGTGGGTGTTGCTGCTGGCTCTGGTGATGGGCTTGCTCGGTACGCTGGTGTGGCTGGCTGGCCGCTATGAAGCCAGCCAGGTGCAGAGCCGGCTTGAGCGCGATGCGCTTGAAACCGTCACCGACATACGTACCGGGCTGACGCGCAACATCCAGAGTTTCCAGGCCTTGCAATCAAGCGAGCGCTCGCCGGAGTCCTGGAGGGTGCAGGCTTCGGAGTTACTGCGCCAAAGCCGCGAGCTCATGCGACTCGAGTGGCGCAATGAGTCGCTGAAGGTGATGGCCTTTGCCGATACGCCTTACCGCAGCCCGGTCTTCGAGCGACTGGGCCGTGCCAGCGCCCAGGCCGATGTCAGTCTGGCCTGCACTACGGCACGCCGCCTCAGCGGTGCGGCTTACTCCATCAGCTATTTCATGCCGCAGTCAGACGGTCTCGGTTTTGAAATGCTGGATATGTGCATGCCCATCATGGTGGCGGGCCGGCTGGTCGGCTACACCGTTGCCACCTACTCGCTGCAGGACGTGCTTGGCGAAATGGTCGGCAAGCAACTGGCGCGGGGCCAGAGTCTGGCCTTCACTGAAGCTGATGGCACCCGACTGGCCTTGCATGGCACGGCCACGCGCGGTAACCGCATCTATGTCTCGCAGCAGCTACTGGACCTGCCGGGCAACACGCTGGTGCTCCGTCTCGAAAGCCGGCAAGGAACGCCGAATTTTTTCCCGAATGTGTTAACGGCGCTGGTTACGGCGATGTCGCTTGCGCTGATGGCCGTGCTGTTTTTGCTGGCGCGCGACATGCGCAGGCGGCTGAAGGTTGAGCACGACCTCGGCGAAGCGCTGGCTTTTCGCAAGGCCATGGAAGACTCGGTATTGACAGGTTTGCGCGCACGTGACCTCTCCGGCCGCATCACCTACGTCAATCCTGCCTTCTGCCAGATGGTCGGCATTCAGGCCAGGGACTTGCTGAACCAGAGTTTTCCTTCGCCTTATTGGCCGCCGGAACTCGCCGATACCTACCTGCAGCGACAGACCCTAAGGCTGGCCGGCAACAACCTGCCCAGGGAAGGTCATGAGTCGGTTTTCATGCGGCCCGATGGCACGCGCTTTCCGGTACTCATCATGGAAGCGCCGCTGATCAACGCCGTCGGCAAGCACACCGGCTGGATGAGCGCTATCCTTGATGTCAGCGAGCAGCGCCGCACCGAAGAGCTGTCACGCGCCAGCCAGGACCGCCTCCAGGCGACGGCACGGCTTGCCATGATTGGTGAAATGGCCTCGCTGATGAGCCATGAGCTGAACCAGCCGCTGGCGGCGATTTCAAGCTATGCCACCGGCTCGCTGAATCTTTTGAGCTATCAGTCGGCTGCCGGCAAGGAGAATGTTGCCGCCAGCGTGGGCGAGGACCTGACCAGCGACCTGCAACTGGTTATGGGTCGGATTGCCGAGCAGGCTGAACGCGCCGGCAAGGTTATCAAAAGCGTACATGACTTTGTGCGCCGCCGCGACCAGGCGCGCGAAGCCGTCCAGCCGCGCGCATTGCTGGATGCTGTGATGCCGCTGGTCAGCCTGCAGGCGCGCAAGCTTTCGGTGACAGTGCTGATTGAAGTTGACCCGACCTGCGCGCCAGTGTTGTGTGACCGCACCATGGTCGAGCAGGTGCTGCTGAACCTGTCGCGCAACGGCATGCAGGCCATGCATGCGGCGGGCGGCGTTGCAGCTTCGCGGGTGTTGACGCTGCGCGTCAGGCCAGCCGCCTCCAATGCGCGCAGTAGCTGGGTCGAGTTTGCCGTGATCGACCAGGGCGAAGGAATCTCCCCTGAGGTGGCGGAGCAGCTGTTCACACCATTTTTCACGACGAAAGTTGAAGGTATGGGCCTGGGTCTGAGCCTGTGCCGTACGGTCATCGAGCAACATGGTGGTTTTCTCGGGTTTGAAGCCGCCCTGCCACGCGGTACCATTTTCAGTTTTACTCTGCCTGTCGCCGTGACAGCCGGCAAATCTTCATCTGCAGAAAGCCAACATGGAACCGATCCATAACGCCACGGTCTACATTGTTGATGACGATGCCGGGGTGCGCGACGCGCTGGCCTGGCTGCTGCGCTCGCGCCGCCTGCTCAGCGAATCCTTTGACAGTGCCGAGGCATTTGATACGCGTATCTCCAGCCACTTTGCAGTGACCTCGCCCTCCTGTGTGCTGCTGGACGTGCGCATGGCCGGCCTCAGCGGGCTGGCCATGTTTGAAAAGTTGATTGGCTATGGCCTGCAGCCGACCTTGCCGGTGATTTTTTTGACTGGCCATGCCGACGTGCCGACCGCCGTTGCTGCGGTCAAGCAGGGCGCGTTTGATTTTTGTGAAAAACCATTTTCAGACAACTTGCTGGTGGACCGCATCGAGCAGGCGTTGGCCCATTCTGCCGCCGCGCTTGCCCAGCACAGCGAGTCCAGCGGCCGGCAGGCGCGGCTTGATGGCTTGACCGAACGTGAGAAGGCCGTGATGCGGCTGGTGGTGGACGGCCTGCCCAACAAGCTGGTGGCCGACCAGCTCGATATCAGCGTGCGCACCGTTGAAGTCCACCGCGCCCGGGTTTTTGACAAAATGGGCGTGAAGTCGGCGGTAGAGCTGGCCAACCTGCTTCGAAATTTATAGCGTGTGAGCGGCGTTATGGCTTGTCCGGCGGGTCTGTTTTGTCGGTCTTCGCATCATTTTTAATCTCGCCGTTTTTACGACCTGAAAACATCGTCCACCACACAATGAATATGAGCAAGACCATGGCACCCAGAGCTTCGAGTAACAAAATGGACATGGCGGGCTTTCGGGTTATTGCAACAACAGCAGCAATTATCGCCATCGCATTCGGGCTCGCCGCGTGTTCCTCCGTACCGGTTTCTGTACCGGCGCCTGTGCCGGTTTTTGTGCCCTCTGGCGCCGAACCTGTTGGCGCAGTCCGCAGGGACGGCGACACGGCACCGTTGCCGCTGGCCATGGTGCAGGGTAAAAGCCGCTGGATGCCGGTGCGCTGGGCTGAACTGCCAGGCTTTGAGGAAGACCAGCTGTTCGAGGCCTGGAACGCCTGGCTGAAAAGCTGTGAACGGCCGGGACCGGTCTTTGCGCCGCTGTGCAGCGAGGCCCGCCGCCTGAGCATTGCAACCGGCGAGGAACAGCGTGCATGGATGGTGACCAGGTTGCAGCCCTTCAGGGTGGAGTCATTGCAGGGCTCGGCTGATGGCCTGCTCACGAGTTATTACGAACCACTGCTCAAGGCCAGCCGCACGTCCGGCAACGGCTTTGAGGTGCCGCTCTACAAGGTTCCGGCCGGGCTGGGCAGTCGCAAGCCGTGGTTTTCCAGGCAGGACATCGACACCCTGCCCGAGGCACGCGCAGCCCTGCGCGGCCGCGAAATCGCCTACGTCGCTGATCCGATCGATGCGCTGGTGCTGCAGATACAGGGTTCGGGGCGCCTCAGCCTCACCGAGCCCGATGGCGCGCAGCGCATTGTGCGGGTGGCGTTTGCAGGCTCCAATGACCAGCCCTACCGCAGCGTCAATCAGTGGCTGCTGGCGCAAGGTGTGACGAAGATCAATCCGTGGCCTGATGCGACCAAGGCATGGGCTGCACAAAACCCGCAACTCCTGCAGCCATTGCTGTGGAGCAATCCGCGGTATATTTTTTTTCGTGAAGAGGCGCTCAGCGAGCTCGACGCTGCGTTCGGACCAAGAGGCGCGCAAGGCGTGGCGCTCACGCCAGGCCGCTCCATTGCGGTGGACCCTGCAAGCATTCCCTACGGCACGCCGGTGTGGCTGGCCTCTCGTGGCAATGCCGGTACCCTGCAAAAGCTGGTGTTTGCGCAGGACACGGGGAGCGCTATTGTGGGCGCGGTACGCGCTGATTATTTTGCCGGTACCGGGCCCGATGCCGGTGAGTTTGCGTCCAGGATGAACCAGCCACTAAGGCTATGGGTCCTGTGGCCCAAATAAGGTTGCCATGAACAAACCATTATCAAAACGTGTTGCACGGATGGCCTGTCTGCTGCCGGTTTTTTTGGCGGCGTGTGCCGACAAGCCCCTGCAGCCCGAGGCACCGTTTTACCGCTGCGAGGCGGGTGTCGACTTTACGGTCCGGTTTGTCGAAGACACGGCGGTTTTCAATGGTTCGCGCGGCTACGAGGTGCTTTATCGCAACGCGGGGGGCATCGGGCCGGAGCAAACCGTTTACACCAACCCGCGCATGCGGGCCGAGTTTGGCCTGGGGCCAACCGGACGCGAGGCGATCCTGCGCTATCCCCTGGTACCGCTTGTGGCGCGCTGCGTGCGCGAGCCGGGCTGAACAGCGCGGGGATCAAAATAGAAAATAACAAGTCGTAAACGTGCGCTGCGTTTAAGCAGGGAGTGATGCGTGTTGTCGCCGCATGCGGTGTCATGAAGCTGTAGCAATAGAACTTTAGGCTATCGCTTGTTTGTGAGGTCGGCAGGACACGCTGGCCAATTAACTTTACACCCACTATCCGGAGAAGCGAAGCATGAAGTTTTATCGAATTCCTTTATTCGCCATCGTCGTCAGTGCAGTGACGATTCTGAGCGCCTGCGGCGGGGGAGACGGAAGCGGCGACAACGCTACCACGTCGTTCACGTCCAAATTCAACGCTGGCTTGTCGGCGCTCGGCGCCAGCAGCGGGTTGACTTCAATGGCGGTAGCTGAGGTGTTCGATGCGAAATACCGGGACTTGGGCTTTACCAAGGCCGACCTTCTTGCGGCGCTGTCCGCTACTTCCCAAGCGCTGGGAACGAGCTCAGAACTGTCCCTGTTTCCCATGGCCCAGGTCACCAATGCCACATTGACCAGCTGTGATGCCAATGACGTCTGCACCCTGAACGCCACGCTCACTAATTCTGACATCGACACCACATCCGTTGATTTCACCACCAGGGTGAAAGTCGTTTCGGGAGTTGTTTATTTGTACGGCGACCAGTCTTCAACTGCGTCAATCTAAACCTCTCCAGGCGAACCTTAAAGGCATTTTTTCATGACTAAAAAATTTACTCCTCATCAGACCGCGATGGCTGTAGCGTCATTGGTCAGCTTGCTTTCAGTGGTGGCCTTGCAGCCCGCAAGTGCCGCAGACAAAGCCAATACCAAGGCTGCTGGCAACTACGTGTCGGGCGATTTTCACAACCATACGACTTGTTCGGATGGCTCGCTTTCGATGAAGAAGCTCATTGACAAGTCAGTCAAAACGTTTGGCCTGGATTGGTTTGTTCAAGCCGACCACGGCGGTAACAATGGCAATAACAATTCCAACTGCACGATTTCCGAAGACCCCTTTGAACCCGTGCCGCCTGCGCTTGGCCTGACAAGTAGTCCAACGGGCCCATACCCACCTAACACCTTTCCGTCTTCAGGTCAGCCAGCCAGTACCGGCAAGGGACCCAGAACATCTTGGGCTTCGACACCAGGAGTTACCGTCAAAGGTACCAACGCCAATGGTGCTGCTGGCACTTTAATCAACTCCATGTGGCGCTGGCAAGAAATTAAGGAATATCAATACCCTGTGGCTGAAGCTGAAAGCCGCGCGCGTCAAAAGCCTATCTGGATAGGTGTGGAACAAAACGCGCCGGGCCACGAGCATGTATCGACCACCGTCCTAAAAGGTCAGCTGCCGTGGCCACAAGCCGGTGTGGCTGGCAACGCCAATCTGCAGGCGCAATACGAGTACTGCTTTGACCGAAGCGATACGGACACCAGCCGAGGCGCTGAAAATCAGTGGGACTGCTCGGTCAGCGCCTCTGCAAATGGAAACGCATTGATCGATGCTACCGCCAAAAAGATCAGGGGAACAAACGGCAACACGGGTACAACGGTCCCGACTCTCGATAACGCACCCGACCGCGGCCATTTGAAGACGCTGGAAGGGATCAGGTGGATGAACGAAAAAGCGCCTACTACCAGTTATTTCATCCCAGCACACCTCGAACGGGCTGGTAAATATGATCCTGTCGGCAACCGCGGCTTCAACATCGAACACCTGCGTAACTTCAACAATACGGCACCTAACGTGGCATTCGGCTTTGAATCCATGCCAGGTCATCAGGCCGCATCTACGCGAGGTGAATATGCACCTAACTTTGGCGGCCCCGGCATCGACTCAGTTGGCGTAGGCACTTACGGCGGCAGTGGTATTTATGCTGCAAAAATTGGCGGTGTCTGGGATGCCATGCTGGGCGAGGGGCGCAACTGGTGGTTCTTCGCCAGCTCCGACTACCACAACCGTGGTCAGTTCGGTCCAGACCAGCGCGAAAGCACACAAGACTTTCAACCCGGTGAATATCAAAAAGATTACGTCATGGTTCGCAAAGGTACTAACAACCTTTCTGCCGAAGGCATCATCGACGGTTTGCGTTCTGGCAACAGCTTTGCAGGCTCTGGTGACCTGATCGACCGGCTTTCGTTCGTAGCTTGCGCTGCAAATCCTGCCTTGCCCCGCGCAGCTTTCAAGGCACTGGTTGAAAAAGCTGCCTTCAACGCCGTTGCAAAAAATGCCGAGGTACGCATCAATGGTTGCGCCACGATGGGCGAGAAACTGGTTGTGGCGCCGGGTGCAGATGTGGTTGTCGCCATCGCCGTGCGTGATCCGCAGGGCACCAACAATTCGCCTTACAGCTTTCCTAACCCGTCGCTAAAACAGATCAATATCACCCAGCCACTCAATGCGCCGGTGCTGGACCACCTTGACCTGATTGGCGGTAACGTGACGGGCTACGTCAGCCCCGCGGACACGGCGAACTATGCAGGTTTGGAAGGCTCTGCTGCCGCAAGCAATCCTTCTGCAGGCGTCAAGAAAGTGTTTAACAGCAGCAACTGGGTAGCGGCTGCAGATGGCGTACGTGTCATGAGCTATCGCATTCCGGCTGTAAAGGTGTCGCAGTACTTCCGCTTGCGCGGTACCAACCTGCCGCCAGCCACGCCTTTTGAAACCGACGCTAATGGCAACCCGTCAAACGACTACGACCTGCAGCCTTACGACGCGGGCACGACCCCGACCATCGCCGGAAAGGTGGCTTGCGCCGACGCTGCCTGTCCGGGACACATGCGGACCATAGCTGGCGTCAAATACTCAAGCTACGACGTAGCGGCCTGGGCAGATCTGTGGTTTTACAGCAACCCGATTTATATCGAGGTTAGCAAATCAGTCAAAGTCGCAGGTACCAAGTAGGTTAGAAAAGTCGGGGCTCGCCCCCGGCTTTCACCATCACCCGGCCGCTGGCCGGGTTTCTGCTTTCGAAAGTGCATGTGTTTGTAGCAAGTTCTATCCCGCCCGAGGTGCCGTTGTTGCGCTCAGCGGCGCACGCCCGTTCAGGATTCGCGTCAGTGCTCATGTTTGCATCCGGTGCGGCCGGCCTCGTGTGGCAAATGGTCTGGACCGCGCAGTTCGGTTTGGCGCTTGGCCACGAAATCGTCGCGGTGCTGTCAGTCATGGCGGCTTTTTTTGGTGGTATTTCGGCAGGCTCGCTATTGCTGGCCGACCGGCTGGAATGCAGCGACCACCCCGGTCGCTGGTATGCCGGTCTGGAAGCTTTGATTGCGGGTTGGGCCTTGCTGGTCACCTGGGTGTCACCTCTTGCCTTGCCGTATATGTCGCAATGGATAGGCGCTGAGCCATCAGCAAGCTGGCACTGGGCGCTTGCATTTTTTGTCCCATTGCTTTTCTTGTTTCCTGCCACGCTGGCAATGGGCGCGACTCTGCCTGCAATGGAGCGCTTGCTCAGGCAGGGCACCACCCAGCCGCTGGGCCTGGTGTATGCCGCGAATACGGCGGGTGCCATGGCGGGCCTTCTGCTTGCAGTGTTTTTTTTCGTTCCCAAGCTCGGATTGCTGGGTACCAGTGTTGTGTTTGCAGGGGTCAACGGCGCGTGCGCCTTGTTGGCATGGCGAACATGGGGCCGGGATCTGAAACCTGTGGCAAGCGTGGCCTGGCTCTCATCTGATGCAGATGGCACACCTGATTGGTTGGCCCCGTTGACCGCTTCGCGAGCTGTCGGCATACGTCTTTTTCTGACCGGGTTACTGGGTATCGGCTACGAAGTCCTGGCGGTGCGCGTTTTGAGCCAGGTCACTGAAAACACGGTGTACACCTATGCGCTCTTACTCGCAGTTTTCCTGGCTGGTACGGCGCTGGGTGCAGCGCTTTTGCGACGCTCAGCTTTGTTGCAAGTCAACGCCAGACAAATAGACCGTGCGCTAGGCGCGCTGATAGTGGTGCTGTTTCTAGGTGGAGTCAGCTTGTGGTCGGCAGACCGCAGCTATGCATTGCCCACACGCTGGCTTGGAGTCAGCGCGGGTGCGTCCCTGGCGGGAGAATGGGTTGCTGCAATGGCGGCCATGCTCCTGCCAGCTATGGCCATGGGCGCGCTGTTTACCTTGCTGTGTCGTCAGGCACAGCAGGCGCGCATACCGCTAGGTCTCGCTATCGGTATCAACACCCTTGGGGCGGCACTTGCTCCGCTGTTGGTGGGTTTGCTGATGTTGCCCTTCGCGGGTGCTCGGATGGTGCTGCTTGTCTTGTTGGCTGGCTATCTGGCATTGCGGTCGCTGGAGAGCTGGATCCGGCCTTTCGGATGGGTAGCGGTGGCAGGCATCCTGGGCCTTGCGGTTTTTGCTGGCCCGCTACGCTTTGTGGACGTGCCTTCCGGAGGGCGCTTGCTCAGTTATCGTGAAGGAGTGATGGCCGCTGTGAGTGTGGTCGAAGACGCGGACGGTGTGGCGCGGCTTCACATCAACAACCGCGTGCAGGAAGGCAGCAGTGCCAGCGGCTTGGTGGAGACCCGTCTGGCGCAGCTGCCCTTGTTGATGCATCCGTCGCCGCGAACGGCTCTGTTTCTGGGTTACGGTACGGGCTATACCGCCAACGCCGCGGCGCTCGACTCCAGAGTCAGAGTCAAAGCCGTCGAGTTACTGCCCGAAGTCATTGATGCAGCCGGCATCTTCGCCTTGAAGGTGGGGGCGCCCGCTTCGGCCAGTCCCGTGACGACCGTTGCTGCCGACGCGCGTCGCTACGCTCAGTCCGCACCCGATCGTCATGACGTGATAGTGGCTGATCTTTTCCATCCTGCAAGAAGCGGCGCGGGCAGCCTTTACACCGTGGAACACTTTTCTGCCGTGAAGTCCCGGCTAGAGCCCGGCGGCCTGTTTTGCCAGTGGCTGGCACTGCATCAAATGGACATCGAGACGCTGCGCAGCATCGTCGCCGCTTTTTTGCAGGTCTACCCCAACGCTGTTGCCGTACTCGCCAGCAACAGCCTCGATACGCCGGTGGTCGGCTTGATGTCGCGACCCGATCAGCCCGCATGGCAGATCGAAACTGTCCGCTCGCGCATGTCTGGCATGTCGCCATCCATGACAAAGGCGCTAAAGCAGGCCAAGCTTGATGATGAATTCGCGGTATTGGGCAGCGTGGTTGCCGGGCCGCAGGCACTAAAGGAGTTTGTGCGTGACGCTACGCCCAACACTGACGACCGTCCAGTGGTCGCTTACGGGGCACCATGGGCGAGTTATTCGCCCAGCGAAGCGCCCAGATATCGGCTGGCAACACTGATGCAGCGCCTCGCGCCTCGCGCTACGGATGTGATTGGCCCCAGCCAGGGCGCAGACGCCCATCGGCTTGAGGCTTATTGGGCGGCGCGCGCGAAGTATCTTGCCTTTGGCATGGTTGTGCGCCCAGACGCCGACCCGCGCGTGATGCTCGCCCAGCTGCGCCGACCGCTGTTGGACATGGTTGCATCAAGTCCAGACTTTCGCCCGGCTTCTGAGCCGCTGCTGGCCCTGGCTGAAGCGGTCCGGGAGACGGATCCCGATCTTTCAGCCCAGGTCAAGTCTTCATTAATGACAGCCCTTTCATCCAGGCCTGTTATTTCCCTTGTTAATCCGCACTAACCGCTATGGACCATCCCATTACTCATCCTTCCTTTTCTTCCCCTGTCTGGTTACAGCGTGTCCTGCGCGAACCTCTGACCCACTTCGTCGTGCTTGGTGCACTTATCTTTGCAGCCGACCATCTGCTCATGGCCGAGCGGGGGAATCCGCAGGAGATCGTGATTACCCAAGAGATTTACGCCGAAGCCCGCAATGCGTTTGTGGGTAGCGTGAAGCGCGAGCCCACCGCTGCAGAACTCAAGGTGCTGACAGACCGGTGGGTGGACAACGAAGTGTTGTACAGAGAGGGGCTAGCCCTCGGCATGGACAGAGGCGACCAAGCGATGAAAGATCGGGTGGTTTTCAAGGTGTTGACAGCCACACAATCCGGGCTGGCACTGCCGAAAATTGATGAAGCGGGCCTGCGCGCTTGGTTCGAGTCGCGGCGCGATCGATATGACCTGCCTGCACGCTTTAGCTTTGAAGAAGCTGTGTTGGCAGCCGGTGACGCAACTCCTGAAAAGCTCGAGAAGTTTGTTACCGCATTGAACAGTCAGCAAGCGCCTGAATTGGAAGGCAGTCTGCGCATCTTCAAGGACAGGCCAAGACCCACACTGGTTCAAAGCTATGGCGCGCCATTTGCCGATGCAATCGAGAAGCAGGAAATGGGCAGTTGGGCAGTGCTCCAAAGCCAGGACGGCGCCCGGGCGATTCGGTTGACCGCGCTTGCTCCAAGTCAAGCAGTACGCTATGACGAAATAAAAGAACGGGTCTATGCAGACTGGAAAGAGCTTACTTCCTCGGAGCTGACCAAGACCGCTATCCGTGAAATCGGTAAGAAATACCGCATTCGGGATGAAGGGAAAAGTTCGTGATGGTTTCCCGCTTGACGCAGCGTCTGAAGCATGCCGTTTTTGCCCTTGTCGTACTGGCTTTTTCTGCAGGCGCTTCAGCGCATGAGATGACCATAGCTGATCTAACGCTCCGGGAGGTGGCGCCGAAGGAGTTCGTTTGGTCCTGGGGCGTGCCTGGTAAAAATAGACCTATTTCACAGGACCTCACGCCGGTCTGGCCAGAAGGATGTACTGGAGACGCAAAAACCATACGCTGTGGCGAACGCGGTCTCGCCGGAACCTTGTCGGTCAAAGGAATAGGGAACAGCTACTCTGCTGTGATTCTTCGCATCAGCTGGCGGGACGCCCAGCAAAACATCCATACCCTGAGTAAAAACCGGCCAGGTGTTCAGGTCTTCGGTGCTGCGCGCGATGAGCGTGATTTCTCGGAAGTTGCACAAACCTACGGGCTGCTGGGACTGGAGCACATTCTGAGCGGTATCGACCATCTGCTGTTTGTATTGAGCCTGCTGTTTTTCGTTGGCTTCCGGCGCAGGTTGATCGGAACGGTCACATCATTCACAGCAGCACACAGCCTGACGCTCGCGGCCAGCGCGCTGGGTGCGCTCACCCTGCGACCGCCACCCGTGGAGGCGGCCATCGCGCTGTCAATTGTGCTGGTGAGTGCCGAAGCACTGAGTAATCGGGACACATTGACCCGACGCTGGCCAGAAATCGTCGCCTTCCTGTTCGGGCTGGTGCACGGTCTTGGGTTTGCCGGGGCCCTGAAAGAGATCGGTTTGCCCGAACGCCATGCGCCCGTCGCCCTGCTAACCTTTAACCTGGGTGTGGAAGCGGGGCAGTTGCTGGTGATCGCCCTTGCCTGGGGGCTGGTACTTGCTACGCGTCTGTTCAAAGGGACGGCAGCTATGCGCAAGGTCGCGCTGTACGCCATTGGCAGCGTGTCGGTCTTCTGGACCTTCTCGCGATTGATGGCGATTGCCGCCTGAGTCATCATGGCTGACGTCTTTGAGCTTTTCCCAACGCCCGTGATGCGAGTGCCCGCAGTCCTTGCGCCGGAGGCGGCACGGGCGCTGGCGCAAAGGTTGGCGCAAGGTGCGCGGGTCGCCAACGACCGGTCTGAGCAGCTTTCGCATACGCGTATTCTGGCGCCGGGCGATGACGCCTGGCTGGATGCTGTGGTCGAAAAAATCGGCCCACACCTGCAGGCCTTCGGGCAACTGCTGTTCGGTGAATCCTTGCGCTGGATAGTCAAGGAAATATGGGTCAATGTGCTGCAGCACGGCGGCCGC
>JANYFF010000606.1 GCA_025362825.1 Polaromonas sp.
CTTCATGCGTAGCGGCTTGACCTTTTCGGTCGTCTCAACCGCCTGCTCTTCAAACTCCGCTACAACGTCGGACAGATCTTCGTCCCCCTCACCCTTAAGTGCGATTTTTGGCTTGCGGCCGCGCTTGGCACCGCCAGCGGCGTCAGCCCCCTCTACGGCAGCAGCCGGATTCTTGGGCGGGCGGCCGGGTTTCTTTTTGGCAGGTACGGAGGCGGCAAGCAGCGCGTCGGCGGCTTCGGTTAACTTTGCTTGACTGGACTTGGAGGGCACTGTGGGGACTTTCTTCGGGGACAAATCGGGTTTGGCGGCAGACTTTACGAGCACTTTTGCGCCGACGGCTTTTACGACTGGTTTAGGCGCTACAGCTTTAATGGATATGGCGGGTTTTTTGAGTTTTTCAACCGGGGCTGTCTTTACCGGCTTTTTGGCGACAACAACGACTGGCTTTTTGGGCTTTTGCAAAGGCATGACGAGCTCTCCGGGTGTCAAAAAAACTTTTTAAACCACAAAGCACTGGCGTTTTCCGTCCATTCAGGGCAAGGGCCATCTGAAAAAGACGTCAAGGCACAGGGCGCAAAAAATGCCCAATCAGGCGGGCATGAGCGAAGCAGGGCAAGCTGTTTGGGCGAACATTTGGTATGCAGTCCTTGCGGGTGGGTGGCCATCTCTGTGAGAGGTTTCCGTGCTTGCGGAAGGCCGTTGCCGGAGGTGCTGCTGTCGCGCTTGCGGAAGTTGGACATTGGATTATACCCTATTGCCTGTTTTTTAGGCGATAAAAATACGTCTTTTTTACCGGATTACACGGTCCTCCCGGACTACCCACCTTTTAGCAAGGCCGTCAGCGCCAGGTAGCGCTGCCGGGCCTCAGGGTTTGTGGGAACCCTGGGTGCCAGCTCACTCATTTCACGCTGCCTGTCGAGCTTGATGAGCTGGTCCAGGATGCTGCGCACCTCCAGCCAGTCGCTCTCGATGCCTTCGTGCACCTGTGCCAGCTGGGTCATCGCGTGTTTTTCGCAGGGGTGCTCACGCAATGCCTCACGCAGCGCCGCCCAGGGCTGCGGGCCGTGCTCGTGCAACTGGCTTTCGAGCCAGGTAAACAGCGGCCCGTGCGGCGCCGGCAGGGCGCATAAAAGCATGTGCTCTTCGCTGCTCAGGCGGTCCCAGCTGTCGGGCTCGGTCAGCAGCAGGCGCAACACCCTGTCTTCCCGGCTGGCTGCCAGCAGGCGGCCGGCGACACGGCGCGGCTGGCGGGCAAAGCTTGTAGTCGGCACCGATGCGGATGCTGAAAAATGCGGTTCGGACGCCGAGTAGTCTGGCTCGTGGTGGAAATCGCCCGGGAAAGCCGGGAAACCACCAATCTCATCGCTCTGCAGCGATTCTGGAGGCAGATCATGCCCGGCGCCTCCGGCTTTAGGGCGTGTGTTGCTATTATTTTTATAGCCCGCCTTGTTGCCGCTCTTGTAGCCGGTTGCGGCCGGTTGCCAAATCTGCATCAGGTCGCGGATGTCGATCAGCACCCGATCGGCGATTTCTGCCAGCAACTGGCGTTTCAGGGCGCCGTCAGGCAGGGCTGTCCACAGCGGCCGTGCGTTGCTGGCCATGTGGGCCCGGCCCTCGGCGGTGTCCAGGTCACAACCCTCGGCGGCGGCTTCCAGCATGAATTTGCTGAGCGGTACGGCTTTGGCGACATATTCCGCAAAGCCTTCGCTGCCATGCTCGCGGATGTAGCTGTCCGGGTCGTGCTCGGACGGCAGGAACAAAAATTTGACGGTGCGCACATCGGTGGCAAAGGGCAGGGCGGCGTCTAGCGCCTTGCGGGCGGCCCGCCGCCCGGCGCCATCGCCGTCAAAGCTGAACACCACTGAATCGGTAAACCTGAACAGCTTTTGCACATGCTCAGCCGTGCAGGCCGTGCCCAGCGTAGCCACCGCATTGGCAAAACCATGCTGGGCCAGCGCCACCACGTCCATATAGCCTTCGGTCACCAGCGCGTAGCCATGCTCACGCAGGGCCGTGCGCGCTTCAAACAGGCCGTAGAGCTCGCGGCCCTTGCTGAACACTGGTGTTTCGGGTGAATTGAGGTATTTGGGCTTTTCGTCGCCAAAGACGCGCCCGCCAAAGCCAATACATTCGCCCTTGACGTTGCGGATAGGGAACATCACCCGGTCACGAAAGCGGTCGTAGCGTTTGGCCTCACCTTGGGCGTTTTCTTCGCCCGGCTCGCCAGTAATGACGAGGCCGCTTTCCACCAGTAACGGGTCGTTGTAGTCCGGAAAGACGCTGGCCAGGCTGCGCCAGCCTTCAGGCGCATACCCCAGACCAAACGTTTTGGCGATCTCGCCCGAGAGGCCGCGGCCCTTGAAGTAGTTAATAGCCTTCTCCGATCCGCGCAGCTGCTTGATGTAGGCCATGCCGGCCTTTTCAAGCACGCTGGTCAGGGTCGCCTGCTGCTCCCGCATCTGGGCCGCCTTGGCGCGGTCCTGCGGTGACACATCGTCTTCCGGCACCTGAAGCCCGTATTGCTGGGCCAAGTCCTTGACGGCCTCAATAAATGTCATGCCGGCGTGGTCCATCAAAAAGCTGATGGAGTTGCCGTTTTTGCCGCAACCAAAGCAGTGATAAAACTGTTTGGCCGGGCTGACACTGAAGGACGGTGACTTTTCGCCATGAAAAGGACACAAGCCCATGAAATTGGCGCCGCCTTTTTTCAGCTGCACATAGCGGCCGACGATGTCCACGACATCGGCGCGGGCCAGCAATTCCTGGATAAATGATTGGGGGATGGACACCTCTGTATTGTGCCTCTCACCCGAAATCAGATCGGTCAGCGACCTGAAATTCTGCAGTACTACTATGGTGCACGCCAACATAACTACAGGAGACTCCCCTTGCCCAGCCAATCTTCCAGCTCCAGCATCTTCGACCAGGACCTTCCCCGTACGGAGGCCAATTACGCGGCGCTGTCGCCGTTGTCTTTTATTGAACGAACAGCGGAGGTCTACCCTGACCGGACGGCCGTGGTGCATGGTGACTTGCGCCGCTGCTGGTCTGAGGTCTTCACGCGGTGCCGCCAGCTTGCCAGCGCGCTTGAAAAGCATGGGATAGGTAAGGGCGACACGGTGGCTGTGATGCTGCCCAATACACCGCCCATGGTGGAGGCGCATTTTGGCATTCCAGTTACGGGCGCTGTGCTCAATGCGCTGAACACGCGGCTGGATCCCGAAACCATTGCCTTCATGCTGGACCATGGCGAGGCAAAAGTCGTGATTGTTGACCCGGAGTTTGCCGGCGTGATGCACAAGGCCCTGGCGCTGCGCAAGGCCACCACGGCGCTGCTCGTGATTGATGTTGAAGATGCGCTTTTCACGGGTGAAGTCAAACGCATCGGCAGCATCACTTATGAGAATTTTCTGGCGGGCGGCGACGCGGCCTATGCGTGGAAGCTGCCTCTTGATGAGTGGGATGCCATCACGCTCAATTACACCAGCGGCACCACCGGCAACCCCAAGGGCGTGGTTTATCACCACCGGGGCGCGGCCATGAATGCAGTGTCCAATATTCTGGAATGGGACATGCCCAAGCACGCGGTGTATCTGTGGACGCTGCCGATGTTTCACTGCAATGGCTGGTGTTTCCCCTGGACGGTAGCCGCACGGGCCGGCGTGAACGTGTGCCTGCGCAAGGTGGCCGCGCCGGATATTTTTGCAGCCATCCGGCAACATGGCGTGACGCATTACTGCGCGGCGCCCATCGTGCATGGCATGCTGGTCAATGCACCCGCAGAGCTGAAGCAGGGCCTGCAAAAAGGTGTCAAGGCCATGGTGGCAGGCGCGGCACCACCTGCCTCGATGATTGAAGGCATGGAGGCGCTGGGCTTCGACTTGATCCACGTCTATGGCCTGACCGAGACTTATGGCCCGGCCACGGTTTGTGTGCAACACGACGCTTGGGACACGCTGGACATTGGCGAGCGCGCTCGCCTCAATGCGCGGCAGGGCGTGCGCTACCACCTGCAGCGCGATGCACGGGTGCTGGACGCGCAGACCATGCAGCCGGTGCCGCAAGACGGCGAGACCATGGGCGAAATCATGTTCCGCGGCAACATCGCCATGAAGGGCTACCTGAAAAACCCGGCGGCAACCAAAGAGGCTTTCGCTGGTGGCTGGTTTCATTCAGGTGATCTGGCCGTGATGTACCCCGACGGCTACCTGAAGATCAAGGACCGCAGCAAGGACATCATCATCTCGGGCGGTGAAAACATTTCGTCCATCGAGGTCGAAGACGTGCTGTACCGACACCCCGACGTGCTGGCCGCCGCCGTGGTGGCCAAACCCGACGAGCGCTGGGGTGAAACGCCCTGTGCCTTTGTCGAGCTGAAGGCGGGAGCGGCGACGAGGGCCGAAGACATCGTGGCGCATTGCAAAAAGCACCTGGCCGCCTTCAAGGTGCCACGCGCTGTAGTGTTTGGCGAGCTGCCGAAAACCTCAACCGGCAAGATCCAGAAATTCGAGCTGCGCAAGCTGGCCGGGTCGACAGTGGCCATCAATGTCTGAATGCCTAGAATTATGGGTGCTATTTAAATAATAGCAAGGAGTCCAGGATACACGTGGGCATCAAGCACTTTTAGCTGGTAATTTGCGAGTTTTGAGTGTGCCAGGTGGCTTTTCAGTGTCCCAGGATCTTTGACAGGAAATCCCGGCCGCGGTCGGTGGCTGGCGATGCAAAAAAGGCTTCCGGCGTGCCTTCTTCAACAATTTGTCCTTCATCCATAAACAGGATGCGGTCAGCCACCGCACGCGCAAAACCCATCTCGTGCGTCACGCACAGCATGGTCATGCCCTGGTCGGCCAGGCTGACGATCACATCCAGCACTTCCTTGATCATTTCCGGGTCCAGCGCCGATGTGGGCTCGTCGAACAGCATGATCTTGGGTGTCAGGCACAGCGAGCGGGCAATCGCCACGCGCTGCTGCTGGCCGCCTGATAGCTGTAAAGGGTATTTGCCGGCCTGCTCGGCAATGCGCACGCGCTCGAGCTGCGTCATGGCCAGTGCAATGGCGTCTTTTTTTGCCAGCCCGCCCACCTGTATCGGCGCCAAGGTCAGGTTTTCAAGCACCGTCAGGTGGGGGAACAAATTGAACTGCTGGAACACCATGCCGACCTGGCGGCGCACGGCTTCCAGGGCCTTCAGGTCGTCACCCAGCACCGAGCCGGCCACCGTCAGCTTGCCTTCCTGGTAGTCCTCCAGGCCGTTGATGCAGCGAATCAGCGTGGACTTGCCTGAGCCCGATGGCCCGCAGACCACGATGCGCTCGCCGGGGCGCACCGAAAGGTCAATGTCGCGCAGCACATGAAAGTTGCCGGCATACCACTTGTTGACCTTGTCAAACCGGATGATGGGGCTGGCGGGTGGCGTGCTCATGGGTCAATGGTCCTCAATGGTCCTCAATGGTCCTTGTTGTGCGATAGCCGTTTTTCAATCGATTGGCTGTAGCGTGACATGGCGTAGCAGAACACGAAGTAAATGGCTGCGATGAAGAGGTAGGCCTCAATCTTGAAGGGCCGCCAGTTCGGGTCAGAGCCGAGAGCCAGCGACAGTGCGCCCGTCAATTCATACAGCGAGACAATGGTCACCAGTGAGGTGTCCTTGAACAGCGAGATGAAGTTGTTGACGATGCTGGGCACCACGGCGCCCAGGGCCTGCGGCAGCACGATGCGGCGCTGCGCCTGCCAGTAGCTTAGGCCCATGCTGGCCGCAGCTTCGATTTGCCCACGCCCGACCGTCTGCAGGCCACCGCGAATGATCTCGGCCATGTAGGCGGCTGCAAACAGCGTGATACCGACCACCACACGCACCAGCACATCCGGCGATTTGCCGACCGGCAAAAACAGCGGCAGCATGAAGGACGCCATGAATAGTACGGAGATAAGCGGTACGCCGCGTACCAGCTCGACATAAAAAACGCACAGCGAACGGATCGCCGGCATGTCCGATCGCCTGCCCAGTGCCACCAGCACGGCGATGGGAAAAGCCAGCACCATGGACAGCACGCTCAGCATGATGGTCAGCGGCAGCCCGCCCCACTGGTCGGTGGGCACTTTGCCCAAGCCTGCCACGCCTCCACCCATAAGAAGAAAAAACGCTGCCAGCCCGGCCGCCCATACCAGTACCAGCCAGGGCTTCCAGAAGCGCGTGCTGCAGCTTGCGAATACTGGCGCCATCAGGGCAAAGGTGGCCAACACCGGGCGCCATTGTTCAGTCTGTGGATAGCGGCCCAGCAGTATGAAGCGGGCTTTTTCATTAACCACGCCCCAGCAGGCGCCAATGCCGCGAGCCGCCTGGCAGCGGTCGGCGTCGGCTGCAAAGACGGCATCGAACACGCCCCAGCGCAGGCCCCGGGCGGCAAGCCACGCAAAAAGCGCCAGCAGTAACAGCGACACCACCGCGTTGGGCACGCTGGAAAAAAGATTGCGCCGCAGCCGCACCAGCGGGCCGCTGATGCGGGCAGGGGCAGGTCGTGCGGCGATGGGTTTGGAGCTGCTGACCATGTGTCAGCGCTCCTTGATCGCCGCCCGGCGGTTGAACCAGTTCATAAACGCCGAGGTGAGCAGCGACAGTATCAAGTACACGCCCATGATGATTGAGATGCATTCGACAGCGCGGCCGGACTGGTTGAGCGATGTATTGGCAATCGACACCAGTTCAGGATAGCCAACGGCAACTGCCAGCGAGGAGTTTTTGGTCAGATTCAAAAACTGGTTGGTCAGCGGCG
>JANYFF010000615.1 GCA_025362825.1 Polaromonas sp.
CAGAGCTGGACCGCGTGTCCGCTTCTTTCCAGGCGCCCGACCTGACCTGCAACCGCAGCGATGCCGAAGCCAAGATCGCCAACATCCTGCGCGCTGCCGCCGAAGACGACGTGGAGTTCGGCCGCTGGCTGCAACAGAACGTCGCGCCACACAAAAACCCTGACCTGCGCATCGTGACCCTGTCGTTCAAGCGCCTGGGCCAGGCGCCCGGCGACGCTACGGCCGACCAGCTGGACACGGCTGCCGGACTAGCAGACCAGTTCAGCGCCGGTGAGGTGCGCGTCACGCACGACCAGAACCTGGTGCTGCCCTGGGTACGCTGCGACCAGTTGCCCGAACTGTGGAAAGCAGCGCGCAAGGCCGGCTTTGCACGCCCCAACATCCGCCTGCTGACCGACATGATTGCCTGCCCGGGCGGTGACTTCTGCTCGTTGGCCAATGCGCGTTCGCTGCCGCTGGCTGAAGCCATTACCCGCCGCTACCAGGACATGGACGAACTGCACGACCTGGGTGAAATCGATCTGCACATCAGTGGCTGCATCAACTCATGCGGTCACCACCACAGCGGCCACATCGGCATCCTGGGCGTCGACAAGGACGGCAAGGAGTGGTACCAGATCACTTTGGGCGGCTCCGATGGTTCGGCGCTGTCCGGCGCACCGGTTGCCGGCAAGGTTGTCGGGCCGTCGTTCTCGGCAGCTGAAGTGCCTGAGGTCATCGAGGCTGTGCTGGGCACTTACCGCAGCCAGCGCCAGGCCCTCGACGGTCAGCAGGAGACATTTATTGCCACGCTTCGCCGCGTTGGCGCCGACCCGTTCAAGGCAGCCGCCAACGCCGTCCGCCATGCGGCCCGCCAGGACGCTGAAGCCGCACAGCCGGCCTGAAGGAATTACTATGAAATTGATAGCTTCATCCGCCCATATCACGGGGGCTACAGGCCAAAATAGCATTGAAATAGCAAATGACGCCGATCCACGTGAGGTGTCGCTCGCTGGCGTTGACCGCATCGACCTGCACTTTCCAAAATTCACCGATGGCCGGGCTTTCAGCCAGGCGTTTTTGCTGAGCCGCCGTCTTGGCTTCAAGGGCGAGATTCGTGCGACCGGCGACGTGCTGGTAGACCAGTTGGCCCAGATGGAGCGCAGCGGTTTTACCAGCGCCGTGCTGCGCGCCGACCAGCCTCTGGACGTCGCGCAGCGCGTGCTGTCCAGCTACCCCGGCTATGACGTCGGCAAATACCAGGGCGATGCCGTCCAGGTCAAACCTCACTTTGTTGTATCGGCCTGACATGACCCTTGATCTTGCACACATCAACGAAGAATTGGGCCGCAATGCGCAGGGCCTGGTGGATTGGGCCGTGGGACTGAACCAGCCCGCCATCATCACCACGAACTTCCGTCCCTTCGAGGCGGTGATCCTTCACATGGTCACGCGTGCCAACCCCACGGTTCCGGTGGTCTGGATGGACAACGGCTACAACACCGATGCCACCTACCGCTTCGCCGACGAAGTAACCAAACTGCTCAAGCTCGACCTGCACATTTACCTGCCGCGCCGCTCGCGTGCGCATCGGGAGGCAGTCGATGGTTTGACTCCGGCGCTTGACGACCCACGCCACGCGGCTTTCACGCAAGAGGTCAAGCTCGAGCCCTTTACCCGCGCCCTGCGCGAGACCGCACCCAAGGTCTGGTTCACCGCCTTGCGCGCCACCGACACCGCGGTACGCGCCCAGATGGAACCGGTCAACGTCAACCCCGACGGACTCATCAAGGTCGCGCCCCTGCTGCACTGGTCGTCAAAAGATCTCTACCAGTATTGCGAGCTTCACGGCCTGCCCAACAACTTCGACTACGTGGACCCCACCAAGGGTGAAGACAACCGCGAGTGCGGTCTGCACGTCACGCACTGACTTTCCTCTCCACGCCCAAAAGCCACATATGAACGCCCGCCACGACCCCAATCTGCTTCAAGCCGACACCACGACGTCCTCCCACCAGCTGTCCAACGCCCACCTGGATGCACTCGAAGAAGAAGCCATCTTCATCCTGCGTGAGGTGGCAGCTGCTTTTGAGCGACCCACCCTGCTGTTTTCGGGTGGCAAGGATTCGCTGGTGTTGCTGAAATGCGCCGAAAAAGCCTTTGTTGATAAGGAGCGCGGCGGCGGTATTCCTTACCCGCTGCTGATGATTGACACCGGCCACAACTTCCATGAAGTGACCGCCTTCCGCGATTACCGGGCCAAGCAACTGGGCGCCGAGCTGATCGTGCGCAACGTCGAAGATTCGATGAAACGCGGCACCGTGCGTCTGGCTCACCCCGGCGAGTCACGCAACGTGCACCAGTCGGTCACGCTTCTGGAGG
>JANYFF010000025.1 GCA_025362825.1 Polaromonas sp.
CCAGCGTCACCGTGCCGCTGCCCACATTGGCGTGCACCCCAGCCACATCCGTCCAGCCAATGTTCACGCTGGTGAAGCTATTGGACAGCGCATTGATGTCGCTCAGCGTCAGGTTTAGCGTCGTCGAGGGATCCTGGCTACTCACGGGATCCCCTACATCTATGGACAGACCTATCGATGTGGCCGCAGGCCTCAGACTTATAGAGCCCGTGCCCTTGACCGAGCCACTTGAGCCCAAAAAGTCTATCTCGTTGCCTTCAATCACGATATCGCCAGCGCCCGTCAGCACCTGACCACGGAATATTACCTGCAACGCACCGCGAATAATTAGCTTGCCGCCCCCAGTGCTTACATCGCCCTTGAAGTCCACAACCCCTGACGCGCCCGCATCAATGACCAAGTCTCCGTTAATCGCAACGTTCTGGAAGAACGTCACCGAACCCGCGCTCGATATCGTCAAGCCTTTGAGCAAATCCTCATTGTTGTGGCCCGTACCCACCAGCGAGTTGATGATCACGTTGCCCGTGCTGCCCGCCGTAGACGTCGCCGTTACTGTCAAATAATCATTGATCCCATTGGCCTGGTAGCCCGACAGCGTGTCCGCTCCTCCCGCCGTGCCTAGCTGCACCCCAGAACCCGATGCCGTTATGCTGCGCGCACCGCTGACTTCTATGGAGTCTGATATCGTCGTTGAGCTCGTCGTATTCGTCGAGTCGTTCAGCAGCGTCGTATGACCCGAGCCGTATATCGTCAACGACTTCGCCGTCAGACCAGCATCAATCTTGATCTCCCCGCCTTGCGCCGGATTCATCAGCACCAAATCATCCGCAAACATCACCTTGTCCGTCGTCAACGACGGATCACCTATCTGAATCAGCCCCGCCCCTCGCGCACTTCCTATCACTATCTTCCCAAATCCAGGCTGTAACTCGCCTAACTCATTGGTCTGCAGATAGAGCATGCCGGCAGTAATGCCACTTGTGGTGCCAAGCTGAATACCAACGGTGGTATTGAGCGGCTGAATCGTCAATATCGCGCCCGCGCTGCGCACAGTATTGAGAATATTCAGGTCGTTGCCTATGAGGGTGATGTTCTGCCCGGCAGCATCTACTGGAGCACTGATGGTCTGCGTACCGGTGAGATTACTAACGCCCGTACTGCCGCCCTTAGTGCCAGCCGGAATCCCAATGGTCAACGTGGCATCGGCCACGACCGCAACCTGGCCGGTTGCAATCACCGAGACGTTTTGACGATCAGAACTCAGCACATTGAGCTGTTTGGCATCCAGAACAATCGCCAGCGGACTGAACAGGAAGCCGCCGACCGCCTGTCCAACCTGGAACTCGGCCATCATGGTCAATGTACCGCCAGTGGTTTGCAGTATTACGCCATCGGCCGGACGGATGGTAGTGCCGGTGGCGATATGCCCTTGCGCAAGCCCTGCCGGAATCTGGGTAATCACCTGGCCTGTGGCTTCGACCACCGAGAACAGACCCTGCCGCATGGCCCAGTCCATCTCGACTTCGAAGGTGAAAGACGAAACCGCTTGCCCACCAGTGTTGCCAATCAGCACGCTGGCGCCAGATTGGGCGGCACTAAAAGCGCCGTCGCCGTTAATGGCAGCCACCAAGCCCGCAGCCAGTTGCTGTGTACTGTCGCCAATTTTGCCAGTGTACTGATATACCTTTGCACCCACCGTAACAAAGTAAGTTTGACCTGTCACCACCGGCAAATTCACACCGCCCGACGTCAAAACGAGGACTTTGTCATACAGGCCGGTATCGGGGTTCACAATGCCGACCGGGTTCGTCAGCCAACCGACTGCATGTATATCGTTGATGATGTTGCCCTTGGGCGCCTTCAGTGTGATGTCGCCAGTTGCACCACTGTTGCGAATGCCAGCTGCAAGCAAGATGTCGCCGGCCTCGGCCGTAACTGCTACCGCACCGCCGGTAGTGAGGATATTTGCATTTAACGTGAAGCTCGAGCCTACTCCACCCGCGTACAGGCTAACATCGCCGGCTTTTGCGGATATGCCCTGGCCATTGACGAGGATTGCACCCTGCAAGGTCTTGATGGTCACCGTGCCGGTCGCGCCAACGTTGGTCTGCGCGATGCGAGTGACAGTCACGGAGTCGTACTCAGCGATATTGATGTCGCCCAGCACGCCAGTAGTCGTGAGGTCCAAGCTCGCAACCTGAGTCTCGAGCGCATTGAGCCTATCGCCGATACCTCCGCCAGACACCACCACCAGCTTGGCGCCTGTGGCGATGATATCTATCGAGCTCTCACCCCCATCAATCACACCACCACTGTGGATAACAACATCGGCCGAGCTGGTGCTGCGCAGCTTGCCCAGCGTTATGGCAAGGCCGGCATCTAAGGTAATCGAGCCAGCCCCGACGTCTACAACCGTTAAATCATTCATGACCATACTACCGATCCCGGCATTGATCGTCACGGCTCCTGAAGCGGAGCTTATATCCCCCTGCGCACCCATTTGAACGCCATTAGCAGCGTTGAGTGCGACTGCGCCACTACCACTGCTGATTGACTGCTTCAGGTCTATTTTTCCGACGCTGGTCGACAGCATCAGATCGGCAGCGTTGGTCAGCACAAGCGTGCTGCTTATCGTCAAGTCCCCAGCGTTGGCGACTGTGATGGCAGCGCCATTGGTGACCAAATGACTAACTGTCAGCGCACCAGTATTGCTCAGGTTTACCACACCGCTCGTTGTGACGTCCAAGTTGCCGGTCCGTATGGTGCCGGTCACAGTGCCGCCCGCCACGATGGTGAGCTGCGCCGAGGTAGCGGTGAAGCCGACGCCGAAGGTCACTTTGCCCGGCGTCTGTATGGTGATGTTGCCAACTGTGCCGCTCAACCCGTCAATGGTGACGTCGCCGGATGCAATAACCGTCAGGTTACCCCCCTTCATGTCTACCCCAGTCAGGTCAATGCTGCCGGTCTGATTGACAACCACATTGCCCGTACCGAGCATGTTCACAGTCAACGTGTTGATCTTTGAAGTCAGGGTCAGGTTCTTTAGCGCAGTCAGCGCGAGGCTGTTGGCAGTGATCAAACCGCCCAACGCGATGCCGCCGGTGGCACTAAGGGCCACAGCGCCAGTGCTGCCCACATCAATCGCACCAACGACCACCAAATCCGAGGTTGCAGCGGCGCCCACGGTTCCGGCCGCCAAAGTGATATCACCCTTACCATGGGTATCGAGTGCAACAACCGTCAGGCTGCCAGTTGCGCTGAGAGTGAAGTCATCTGCCGCACGAACCGGCAATATCAACACAAAGTCGCCTGTCTTATGCACCTGAGGATCGCTCAACTTAAGCGTATCCTCCTGCACTGCCAGAATGTTGAGCGCCTTGTTGACGGTGACTGCGACGAGGGTGATGACGCTACCGCTTACCGTGGCGGTGACCTGCGTTTTGGCCGCCATCTGAGTCTGCAAGCTGCCCAAAATGGAAGCCCAACTGGCAGTAACGCCCGCCGTGACGCCGGGTTGCGCCTGATACGCTACGCCATCAACCGAAACCTTGTAGTTGTATTTTGCGTCTGGTAGTCCAATAAATTCGACCGAATTCTTCTGCGCAGCAGCGGTGGTGACTCCTGACACCAGGGTTTGTATCAACACGTTCGGCGACACTGCGAAAACGTCACCTACCACTCGGACCGGACCAACTGTGAATGGCTGATTGTCAGCGTCAGCAAGCAGCGCGAGCAAGCCAGGTTGGGCCGAGTCAGCGGCCAGGGCCGTAACTGCCAATTGGGCGTCCAGATTGATGGCCGCGCGCAGCTTGGCCACAATAGCCGCAATGTCTTCTCCGGCTGCGGCCGTCACGACAAATGTCGGTCGCGTGCCTATGGTCACGGAATATCGCTGGCCCACCACCACGGCAGAAGCTGTGGTACTGAAGCGGACTTCATGCTTTTCTTTCTGGGTGACACCAGCAAAGGTGGTGGTGTCCTTAATTGCCAGGGTGTCAGCACCCACAGTTACAGCGGCCAAGACAAAGGACTGGTTCACGCCTTTGCTAATTTTTAGCGCATTCACACCGTTGGCCGTATCAATCGTGACCACATAGCCATCGGACACTCCGCTGGTGGCGCTGGCCTCGATCTGTGACTTCAGTCCATCGAGTACGCCGTCGGTCGCATTACTCCAATTGCCACTGATCCCTGGGACGTCAAACAGCTTGCCGTCCAGCACTATGCGGTAGATTGCCGCCGTGTCCACGGTGCCAAAAAACTGAACTTCACTGATTTGCGCCAGACTGCTACTCGCAACTTGGGTAGGCAACGGATATGCTGTCTTATTAACGTAATAGCCAGCCTTTTCGGTACCTGCGCTGTTGGTTACCTTAATCTGGCTCAAGCTGAAGCTAACGTTGTTGGCTTTGTTGATAGTCAGCTGTTGGCTATTTGCGGAGGCCACCACCGTCACGCTCGCCGAAGCCATTTGCCCCTTCACAACACTGGCAAAAGTCGCCCATGAGCTGGCTGTGGCGTTGCTGACCGACACGGCGCTTACGGTGAAAGCCGTGCCAGCAACCGCTGCAGTAAGTGTAATTTTGCGGTTTGCAACATCAACCACGGTATTGGCGCTGCCAATTGAAGTCCCAGTCCACGATGTCGAGCAACGGCAGCCGTTTCCCATTCGGCAATATCGCCACGCCGTGCATCTCTTTGCAGATGTAGTGAGCATGCGGGATGA
>JANYFF010000038.1 GCA_025362825.1 Polaromonas sp.
CTACCAAATAGACCGAGCGGTGTTGCCCGCCCGTGCAGCCAATCGCAACAGTTACATAGCTGCGGTGGTCGCGTGCAAGTGCTTTGAGCCAGTGGCCGATAAATTTCTCGATGTCGTTGAACATTTCGGTGACTTCAGCATGGCCTCGAAGATAACTCGCGACCTCATCATGTTGCCCCGTCAGTTCACGCAGTGCTGACTCATAGTGGGGGTTTGGCAGCATGCGTACATCAAAAACGTAGTCAGCATCCAGCGGCACGCCACGCTTGAATGCAAACGACTCGAAAACCAGCGTGAGCTGGGTTGATGGGGCTGAAATAAGCGATTTGACATAGCCCTGGAGCTGCGATGCGCGGATCATGCTGGTGTCGATGACGTGCGCGTGTTCGCGCATGTCACCGAGCAACTCACGCTCAAGTTCAATGGCATCAACCAACGCCCGATTCTGGTCGGAGGCATCAATCCGCGACAGCGGATGCAGGCGGCGGGTCTCTGAAAAGCGGCGCACCAGTGTCTCCGTGCTGGCATCAAGAAACAGCGACTGCACCGCAATTCCGCGTGCCTGCAGCAGCTCCAACTGTTTTGGAACGAGTGGTAGCGAGGTTGCGCTGCGTACGTCCATGGCGATGGCCACCTTGCTCGCGTCGTGCTGCAGTTCCAGCTCCGCAAAGGAAGTCAGCAACTCGGGCGGCAGGTTGTCTACGCAGTAGTATCCTGCGTCCTCCAGCGAATGCAGTGCGACTGATTTACCGGATCCGGACATCCCGGTGATGAGAACCATTTCGAGCGTCGCGTTCATTGCCCGAGCATTTCCTTGGCGTGCGCCAGGGTGGTCCCTGAAAGTCGCTCGCCACCCAGCATGCGGGCGATTTCTGCCACTCGCTGCTCGCCGTTGACCGATTCCACGGTGCTGAATGTCTTGCCATTTTCAGTTTTCTTGGCGACCACCAGATGCTGGTCGGAACAGGCTGCGACCTGAGGCAGATGGGTAACCGCCATCACCTGCCGGTCCTTCCCAAGCTGCTTCATCAGCCTGCCGACAGTTTCAGCAACTGCGCCGCCAACGCCGGAGTCGACCTCGTCAAATATGAGTGTCTGGGCCTGGCCCAACTGGCTTGTTGTGACGGCGATGGCCAGCGCGATGCGGGACAGCTCTCCGCCAGAAGCGACTTTTCCAACAGGCCGCGGCGTCGTACCGCTGTGGCCAGCGACAAGAAACTCCGGCTGCTCAAGCCCATGCTGGGCGGGTTGCTCAAGCATGGTGAGCGCGACTTCAAATTTTCCGCCTTGCATACCCAGGCCCTGCATGGCCTGCGTGATGGCTTTTGCAAGTTCCGGAGCGGCTTTCGCACGGCGGCGGGATACCAGTTTTGCTTCTTCGAGATACTTCGCCTGCGCCTGCTGCTCGTTGCGCTCCAGATTGGCAAGGTCAGCCGCAGCGTCAAGCTTCTGCAGTTCATGACGCCATGCTGCGAGCAGTTCCGGCAGCTCGGCGGGTTGCCGTTTGTAGCGTCTCGCAAGGCCAACCCAGAGTGACAGGCGCTCATTAAGCTCGCTCAGGCGCTGCGGCTCCAGCTCTGCGTGACGCGCATAGCTTCTGAGCGAGTGCACGACATCGCCTGACTGCGCCAGTGCGCTGCCCAGGACTTCGTTGAGGGGCGCAAACTGCGGCTCAATGTGCTCCTGCTCCTGCAGGGCCCCCAGCGCCTGACCGAGCATGCTGTTGGCGTTTTGCTCGGATTCTTCAAGCGCATCCAGCGCAGTCTGCACTGCGTCGCGCAAGGCTTGTGCATTGGACAGGCGGCTGTGTTGTACGTTGAGATCTTCCCACTCCGCTTGACCGGGTGACAGCTTGTCGAGTTCGCCTATCTGCCATGCTAACCTTTCCCGCTCCTGTTGCAGGCTGTCCTGCGCGCTTCGCGCATCGAGCAATGCTTTCTGTGCCATACGCCACTGCTGCCATTGCTGGGACAAGTGCTGCATCGATACGTTGGCATAGGAATCCAGCAGGCCGCGCACCGCATCGGGCCGGGTCAGGCTTTGCCAGGCGTGCTGACCGTGAATATCCACCAGCTTGTCTGCGATGTCCTTGAGCTGCGTTGCCGTCGCTGCGCTTCCGTTGATCCATGCGCGGCTTTTGCCCTGGGCATCAATGGTACGTCTTAGCAGCAGGCTGTCGTTGGCAGCAATGCCTGCCTGCTCAAGCCATTCAAGAAGAGCAGGCTGACTTTCAAACTCGGCGCTTATCTCGCAGCGCTGGGCGCCTTCGCGCACCACGCCTGCATCAGCCCTGGCGCCAAGTGCGAGCTGCAAGGCATCGATCAAAATTGATTTCCCGGCACCTGTTTCACCCGTCAGGACGGTGAAACCATCCTGCAAATCAAGGTCCAGGGAGCGGACGATGACAAAGTCGCGCAGAGAGATGTTTTTAAGGCTCATGCAACGCCTTCATTCCAGTGAAGTTTTTTACGCAGCGTGTCGAAATAACTCCAGCCTTTGGGATGAAGAAAACACATCTGGTGCTCAGAGCGTCTCACCGTGATACGGTCACCGTGCAACAAGGTCGCCAGGGACTGCATGTCGAAATTTGCACTTGCGTCACGTCCCGCCACAATTTCAACAGTAATTTCCCCCCTGTCCGAAAGCACTATAGGCCGGTTTGACAGGGTGTGTGGTGCAATCGGTACAAGAATCCAGCCGGCAATTGATGGGTGCAACAACGGACCGCCGGCAGACAGTGCATAGGCAGTTGAGCCGGTGGGCGATGCAATGATGAGTCCATCTGCCCGCTGGTTTGCGACAAAGCGGCCATCTACCTCCACGCGCAGTTCAACCATACCCGCAGTAGCACCGCGATTGACGACGACATCGTTCATGGCCGTGGCATTGAAGACGCACCGCCCATCACGTACCACCTTGGCCTGCATCATCCAGCGGCGGTCTTCTTCAAATTCGCCGCGCAGCATGGGCCCGAGTACGCTCTGGTAGTCCTCAAAAGCAATATCCGTAATGAAGCCAAGCCGGCCCTGGTTGATCCCGACAAGGGGTACCCCGAACTGTGCGAGCAGGCGTCCTATACCCAGCATGGTGCCGTCCCCGCCGACGACCAGGCCCAAATCGCAGTGGGCGCCTATGCCTGGCACGTCCAGAATCGGGTACTGCGTCAGGCCGGTGTTGCTTGCGGTGTCCTTTTCAATCGCGACATCGCAACCCTGGGTGCTTAAAAATTGCGCAATGCTTTCCAGTGCCGATCGTGTTCCATGGGCATGGTATTTTCCAATCAGTGCTACATGGCGAAATTGCGACTTCATCATCAAATTACATCACAAGATTTGCCCCAGCCTTCGTAGAATGTCTTCATGCTGGATGACAGAGCCCGATTGTTGTTGAAAGCGCTGGTTGAGCGCTATATCGCCGATGGCCAGCCGGTGGGTTCGCGCACGTTATCAAAGGCATCGGGTCTGGAGCTATCGCCGGCAACGATACGCAATGTCATGAGCGACCTTGAGGAGCTGGGTCTCATCGTCAGTCCGCATACGTCGGCAGGCAGGATACCGACCGCCAGGGGATACAGGCTGTTTGTCGACACCATGCTGACGACGCAGCGCGACCAGTTCGCCAACAACGGTAGCATGAACGCGGCGCGGCTCGCACCGGATCAACCTCAGAAGGTACTAAGCAACGCAGCCCACATGCTGTCCAGCCTTTCCCAATTTGTTGGTGTTGTCATGGCGCCGCGGCGCAGTTCGGTGTTTCGTCACATCGAGTTTTTGCGGCTGTCCGAGCGACGGTTTTTGGTCATCATTGTTTCTCCGGACGGCGATGTACAAAACCGTGTGATTTTTACGGAGGCCGATTACACCCAAAGTCAGCTGGTTGAAACGTCAAACTTTTTGAACTCGCATTACGCGGGTATGGCCATTGAGGAAGTACGGGAGCGCCTTAAAAACGAGGTCGAGGCACTGCGTGGCGAGATTGCTGCTCTGATGCAGGCAGCTGTGCTGGTGAGCTCTGAAGCCATTGAGTCGCGCGATGAAGTCGTTATTTCCGGTGAGCGAAACCTGTTGGCAGTCAGTGATTTTTCAGGCGACATGGGTAATTTGCGCAAATTATTCGATCTCTTTGAACAAAAAGCCCAACTCATGCGCCTGCTGGATGTTTCAAGTCGCGCGGAAGGTGTGCGGATTTACATTGGCGGAGAAAGTCAGGTCATTCCCTATCACGAGCTGTCTGTAGTGACTGCACCCTACGAAGTTGATGGACAGGTAGTCGGTACGCTAGGAGTGATCGGCCCCATGCGTATGCCGTACGAAAAAATGATCCAGATTGTCGATATAACCTCGAAGCTGGTCAGCACAGCACTGAGCCACAGCAAGTAGGGCTTTACAATAGCTATTGGTTTGGGGTGTTAGCTCAGTTGGTTAGAGCAGAGGACTCATAATCCTTTGGTCGTAGGTTCAAGTCCTACACGCCCTACCAAATTCTCAAAGGGATTTCGAGCTTTCAGGGCATTGTCAGAGAATCGTTTATGACAATCAAAGATGAGTTAGGCACCAGCTCCCGTTTCATAGGCTATAATTTGAGGCTCGGCGGCTGTAGCTCAGTTGGATAGAGTACTTGGCTACGAACCAAGGGGTCGTGGGTTCAATTCCTGCCAGCCGCACCAAAATCTGCTTACAGATCAATGCCCCAGATATCAAAAGTGTCTGGGGCATTGTTTTTTGTGTGACTCCGTGTGTAACTTTCACCCCCATCAGCCATTCACGACGCTCAGTAGGGTGGTCCGGTCCACCGTGTATTGCGCCTTGTTTGCCGCCTCAACAAGCCTGGCGACCGTCGCCGTGGCGTAGAGTTGCGACATTCCGTTAACGGCGTGCCCCAGTAGCAGCGCCCTGTCTTCCTCACTCACGCCGGCATCGCGCAGACGCTGGCCGAAGGTGTGCCTCAAGTCATGCACCCGGACCTTCTCTAGTCCCACAGCTTTGCGCGCTGCTTGCCAGCCGGTGTTGTTGATTGTCCCCATCCGGTGATAGTCCATGGCCGGCTCCCGGTCCAGGTGCTTCACCCTCTCGCGCCGATAAACAAACACGTACACCTCGTGCATCCCGCGGCTGGCCTCCACGATGTTCCAAGCTGCGTCGTTCAGGATCAGCACGTGGTCACGCTGCCCCTTGAATTCGGCTGCCGGGATCACGAAGACGCTGCGCTTCAGGTCTGGCACCTTCTTTTCCCACTCCCACCGCAGCCCGCACACCTTGTCGTCACGGGCGCCTGTGTTCAGCGCAAACAGCACGGTGTTGAATTCCACCCAGAATTGACCCCGGGGGGGGGTCAACTTTGGATAGAAATCAACAAGGAGATTCAAGTCATTGCCGACAACCTCTCGGCCCACAAGACAAAGCATGTTGACGAGTTCCTGGCTACTCACAGCAACGTGCATATGCACTTCACCCCGACCTATTCGTCCTGGCTTAACCAAGTGGAGTTGTGGTTTGCCAAGATCGAGCGCGATGTCATCTCCTGTGGTGTGTTTACGTCTTTGCCTGATCTGAAACGAAAACTCATGCGCTACATCCGCAAGTACAACGAGCAGCCAAAGCCAGTGAAGTGGAAGTACTGTGATCTTTCACGACGCATCACTCCCGATTCAATCGTTACAGTCCACTAGTCGGGCAGGTTTTCGACTTGTGCCGGACCGCAAGGAAGCTATTTACCGCTTCTTCACGCCGACGATATATTAGGCTGCGGAGTCAACGCCAAGCTATCTCCGTTTCCAACGGTGAAGTAAAAAGTCGCACCTTCGCCGGGCGTGCCTTCGGCCCACACTCGTCCGCCATGACGCTCAATAACGCGCCTGACATTAGCCAGCCCCACGCCGGTGCCGGCGAACTCCAAAGGCGAGTGCAGCCTTTGAAACACACCGAAAAGCTTGTCCGCATAAGCCATGTCAAATCCTGCGCCGTTGTCTTTGACAAAGTAAATAGTTTCAGCCTCCGCTCCCAGCGTAGTACCCACATCAATTCGGGCGGCAGTTTTTTTGCTGGTGTATTTCCAGGCATTGTCAAATAGATTTTGCATGACTACGAACAGCACAGTGGTGTCTGCATAGATCTTCATGCCGCTCTGAATGACCACCAGCACTTCCCGCCCGGGCTCTCTCTCCCGGCATTGCCTCTCGAATTGCTGCGCAATCTCGGAAAGATCCAGTATCTGAAGATGAAGCGGCTCTCGCGCCATCTTAGCCAGCGATAACAGCCCGTCGATAAGTTCACCCATTTGCCGTGCACCGGCGCGAATCCTGCTGAGGTAATGCTTTCCCTTTTCTGACAGATTCTCTTCGTTCGATTTCTGTAAAAGCTGACCAAAGCCATTGATGGTGTTGAGCGGCGAACGGAGGTCATGCGACACGGAATAAGAAAATGCCTCAAGCTCACGATTGGCCGCTTCAAGTTGCGCTGTTCGCAGCTGGACTCGGTCTTCAAGTTCCACGTTTAACTCTAGGATTTCTTCTTCCGTACGTTTACGCTCGGTAATGTCCCTTTCCACCGCGACCCAGTGGGTGACCACCCCCTTCTCGTCGGCAATCGGAACAATGTTCAGCTCCAACCAGAAAGGTTGACCCGCCTTGGTGTAGTTCCTCAATTCGGCACGCACTGACTGCCATTTCTCAAGTGAAGTGCGAATCCTGTCCAGTTCCACGCGATCTGTACCGGGACCCTGCAGAAATTTAGGCGATTTGCCTATTACTTCCGCACGTTGGTAACCGGTACGCTGCTCAAATGCCGCGTTGACGAATACGATGCGCGGGCTTGAATCACTAGTAATCACTGCGTCTGTAATCACGACAATATCGTTCAATCGGGAAACAGCACTTTGCATAAGATGCAGATGCTCTTTTGCCGCACGCTGGCTCGTCACGTCCCTGAAATAAATAGCGAGCCCAAGCTCTGACGGGTACACCGTAAGATCCAGCCACAGACCGAGCGGCGGGTAAAAATCCTCGAAGTGCACCGAGCGTTTTTCGCGGATAGCTATCAAGTAGTTGTCTACAAATGAGGTTCCCTCAATGACAGGAAACACATCTTCAAACAGCTGCCCAAGCAATTCAGCGCGATCTCGGCGGAAAAGCTTCTCAGCCTGCGTGTTGAGATACGTAAATCGCCAATTCCGGTCGAACGTCGCAAAACCGTCGCTGATGGTTTCAAGCGTTGTAGTTAGCCGAGCCTCCATTTTTACGTTATTTTCTTCTGCAAGCTTCTGAGCTGAGATATCCTGAAGCGCGCCCTGCACGCGGACGATCGTCCCCTTGGGGTTTCGCACCGCTTCACCGATAGAGCGCACCCATATTTTTGTACCGGCCACAGTGACCATCTGCAATTCCGTATCGAAAGGAACGCCGTTATTCACGCAGTTTTCAAAAAGCGCCCTAACGATTTCGGCCGAAGCGGGTACATAGAAATTAATTGCCTTTTCTACTGAAAGTTTGGAGCCCGGCGGCAATCCATGGATCGCGCTAGCGATATCAGACAGCTCAACGGCCACTTCTTCATCCATTAAATTTACCCGCCAAGCGCCAAGTTGACTGACCCGCGTCGCCATATTGAGTAAATATTGAACATTAAGCAATGATTCATGGTCTCGTTCGAGCTCAGCGTCACGAAGTTTCAAAACTGCGGCTACACGGTTAAAGGCGGAGGTCAATGCCGTCATCTCATCACTGCTTGTGTGCTGGACCTGAACGCCAGCAGGGTCCTCATGCGCCAATCCATGTATATCTCTGAGCAAGCGTCGGGCAGGCGCCACAAGTGTTTTATTCCCAATCCAGCGAGCGGCGAGGATCCCGGTAATGGCAAGAGCGGACAACAGCAATAGACCAACTAGTGCCGCACGCTCAGCAGGCGCGGTGACGACGTCGCGGGCAATGCTGGTTACTACAAACATCTCACCTGCCGCACCAGTTTCGATTAGTTCGACCGAGTAGATCTTCATTTCGCCCTTGGCGTCGGACGCTTCAAAAGGCTCGCGCGGCAGGGTACGCATGGCGCTCTTGTAGCCAGGACTAGCAAATTTACTGCCGACTACTTCACTTTGCAAATTGTTCGAGCCGAGAATTACGCCGTTGCTGTCCATTACGCTCACATGCATGTTCGCCTGCCTTGGCGCTTTCAAACCCGCTGCCAGATGGGTCAAGTCGAGAGCGACAACCGCCACCCCCTTCAGCAGCCCACTATTGTCGAAAAAAGGCATTGCAAAAGTGATCGACGGTTTGCTGGTCACTTGTCCAACTTGGTAATCCTCCATCACAAAAGACCGTGTAGCCAACGCCTGTTTAAAGTAAGGGCGGTCTGCGAAATTACCTCCCGCGGCCATACGCATTCCATCGCAGGTCAGGTTGCCGTTGAGATCTAGAACAGCCAGGTTCGTGTAGTAAGGGTAGTCTTTACCTATATTCGCCAAGAAATCGAGGCATAGCGTATTCAGTCCACTTCCTTTTAAGGACGGCCCGCTGGTGATGGCGTTTAACAGTTGACGGGTACCTTCAACCGTACGCTCAACCCCAAACGCAGAAAGTCGTGAAACTGCTTGCACATCTAGCGTTGCCTGATTCAGACTCTCGCGTTGGATCGCAATTGAGGACACTACAAAGTAGCCATAGATTGGCATTAGGGCAACTATGAGAAGTACAAGCAGCTGCCGTTGCAAACCAGTGAACAAACTTTTAAACATAAAGTGTTTCATTGAACTTTTAACTACCGTAGGCTTCGGAAACCGTGGGTTGCTGTGAAGGCTTCGTTTGGAACAGACACTGACAGTAAATAATATACCTTTCGGTATCACCGCCGCTATCAGGGAATTTACGAGCCTAAAGGTTGTTGCTGGTAAATAAGGATGCTGAATGCTCACTTAGAAGCTCTCTGGGGACGGAAAGATAAGCGAGGTTATTGAGCGCGTTAATACAGTTGAGCGTCTCGTAAACCAACAGATTGTCGCCACCGAACACCGGCATAAGTGGCGATCTAAGGCGTAAGCCGAAAAACCAGAAATGGCCTGTGTCTGAAAAGCCCCTTTTGAGCGAGGGTGTCCCGAATTTTGTGTAAACGGCGGTTGAGTTAGACGCGCGACATGCGCTCGTCAAACTGGATAGTAAAACGATTTAGGGCGGCCTTCCAATCCCGTATAGGCATGGTCCACTTCTGGCTGATGTTGTTGAGTGCCAGGTAGAACAATTTGAAGACGGCCTCATCGGTCGGAAACGAGCCACGGGTCTTGGTGATTTTCCTCAGGCTCATGTTCACCGACTCAATGGCGTTGGTCGTGTAAATCACTTTGCGGATGTCGGCCGGGTAATCAAAGAACGGCGTCAGACGTGACCAGTTACGCCGCCAGGACTGCCCAATCGGCGCGAACGATGCATCCCACTTGCCCTCGAATTCTGTGAGCCTGAGCAAGGCCTCGTCCTCGGTGGACGCGCTGTAAATCAAACGCAAATCGGCAGCAACTTCCTTGCGCTGCTTCCAGCCCACGAAGTTCAGGCTGTGACGCACCATGTGGACCAAGCAGAGCTGCACGGCGGTCTTGGGGAACACCGCTTCAATGGCGTCCGGGAAGCCCTTGAGGCCGTCCACACAGGCGATGAAGATGTCGGCCACACCCCGGTTCTTCAGCTCGGTCACCACCTGCAGCCAGAACTTGGCACCCTCGGTCTGGGCCATCCACAGGCCCAGAACCTCCTTGATGCCGTCCAGATTGACGCCAATGGCCAGGTACAGGGCTTTGACCCGTACCGCGCCGCTGTCGCGCACCTTGACATGAATACAGTCCATGTAAACGATGGGGTATAGGGCATCCAGGGGACGCGACTGCCAGGTCTTGACTTCATCCAGCACGGCATCGGTCACCGAGGAAATCAGCGTGGGCGAGACCTCTGCACCGTACATTTCCTGCAGGTGACTTTGAATCTCACGCACCGTCATGCCCCGTGCGTACAGCGACAGTATCTTGTCGTCAAAGCCGCTCCAGCGGGTCTGGTGCTTGGTGATGATTTGCGGCTCGAACGTACCGGCGCGGTCGCGAGGGATTTCAATGGGCAGTTCACCGAAGTCACCCTTGAGGGTCTTCTTACTACGTCCATTGCGGGTGTTGCCCGCTTCGTTGGCAACCAACTGGTTCTTGCCGTGGCCGAGGTGGTCGGTCATCTCGGCCTGCAGTGCGCGTTCAACCAGGGCTTTGGTGAGTTGTTTTAGGATGCCATCCTGGCCAATTAAGTCTTCTGGTTTCTTGTAATTCGCCAGCAGTGCATCT
The DNA here is from genome assembly GCA_025362825.1 of Polaromonas sp. Lineage (GTDB taxonomy): Bacteria > Pseudomonadota > Gammaproteobacteria > Burkholderiales > Burkholderiaceae_C > Polaromonas. Next base: position 10,303 of record JANYFF010000038.1, read on the forward strand.
ATCAGTTCTGTGGGTAACGGATTCTTCTCTACGGTCATAATTGCTCCATGCAAGACGGCAGTTTCCTGCCAAAAGACCGTTTACACAAAACTTCTTACACCCCCCACCCAACGGCACCAAATCCGGCTACCCCTTCGTCATTTCTAATCAGGATTGCACTATCCAGTTTGGCGAGTTCAACAACCCAAGCTTTTTTGTGCGCTACAGCAGCTTCGCGCTTTGGCTAACCCTTCACGTAGGCGTTGCCAGCAGACGACATAATTATTTGCAGCGTGAAATACCGCACGTCTTTTAATTCGCTCACGCAACCACCTCGCCCTAATTGAATCCGGAAATCCATGAGTAACGTAACAATTTATGTGTATCGCAACGTGCAAGATGCGCGTTAATTCTGCACCGCATTAAGTTGCGACCATGTCGCGCCCGAAAGTAAAAGCTAATGAGAATTCATCAATGGTGTTGGAGCGTCATAAGTGTCTTGTTTGCAGCTTCCGCTCTCGCTCAAGTATGTTCCGCACCAGGTAAAGACGGTCCAAATACCGCACTCAGTGGCATTGTCAACTCCTACTACGGAGCTACAGCGAACGCGGCAGTAGGCGCGACTGCCGTCAACGTCGGTGCGCGCCGTGGTAGTGCGACAGCCATTGCGGCAGGCGACATGGTCTTGATAATTCAGATGCAAGACGGAGTTAACGCAGCCAACTTCAACAATGGCTCGGTAGCAGCATATGGCTCGTCCTCAGGGACTGCTGGTAACTATGAATATGCTTTGGTCAAACAGTTTGCGGCCAATGTGGTGACCCTGCAAAATCCCTTGCTCAACGCTTATAGCCAAGCGACAGCCGGTGGCGCAGCACGACAAACTTTTCAGTTAGTTCGAGTCCCGCAGTATTCGGTAGCAACAGTACCGGCTGCCAACACGGTCACTCCTGCACGATGGGACGGTCTGTCTGGAGGCATCGTGGTCATGGACGTCGCCGGCCAATTGACGCTAGCTGGCACTGTTGATGCGAGTGGCTATGGTTTTCGGGGCGGTGGCGGACAAATTTTCAACGCGGCTGGGACCAATACGAATGCCGCGACGGACGTTGTCTTTTCGACCAACAATCAAAACGGTGCAATGAAGGGAGAAGGCACTGCCGGTACTGCCTGCGGCACCTTCGATGGGGCAGCTACTTACACGTACAACTGCGACGTGAACGGCGGTGCTGATTTATATCCAAACGGCGACAACGGCTACGGTGCCCCCGGTAATGCTGGTGGGGGTGGCAATGACACCGACCTTCCTGGCAACTCTCAAAACTCTGGCGGGGGTGGCGGTGGTAATGCGGGCGCTGGCGGGCAAGGTGGAAACACTTGGAGCACCAACGCCAATCTCGGAGGACGCGGAGGTAGGAGCTTCTCACCGCTGACCAGCGCTGTGGTCATGGGAGGCGGAGGCGGTGCAGGAACAACAAACAACGGCACAGCTGGAGCGGACAATACTTACTCGGGAGCTCCGGGAGGAGGTATTGTGATGTTGCGTGTGGGTTCCGTTTCCGGAAGTGGTTCGGTAAAAGCAAATGGGAGCAACGGTCAATTGCCGAACGCCTCCTGTTGCGACGACGGCGGCACAGGCGCCGGTGCTGGGGGCTCACTGGTCCTGCTAGCAAATAACCCGGCAGGCTGGGCCGGCATATCGGTTTCTGCGATTGGCGGAAACGGCAGTAATTCGCCAAAAGCGGGCACCAATGCACCGCATGGACCGGGTGGTGGTGGCGGCGGTGGCGCTTTACTGAGCAATGGTACTTTTACGTCCCCAGCCTTAACTGGCGGC
>JANYFF010000039.1 GCA_025362825.1 Polaromonas sp.
CCAGCACCAGCGCAAACCAATAATTGATGCCCAGTTTGTCGAGCATGATCCAGGCTGTAAACGCGCCCAGCATATAAAGTGCGCCGTGCGCAAAATTCACAATGCCCAGCAGGCCAAAGATGACCGCCAGCCCAAGGCTGAGCAGAGCGTAAAACGCGCCATTGACCAGGCCCAGTAGAAGCTGGCCCAGAAAAGCTTGATGGGGAATACCGAAAATTTCCATGAAAACCCGTTAGTTCATGCCTGGTAAGGCGAAAAAGCGGCCGGCCACACAGGCAGCCAGCCGCTTTGGGCGTCAAGTTATTTTTTGATCAGCGCGCATTTGGATTCGGCCACCGTGGTGAAGGCCTGTTCGCCGGGAACCTTGGCGATCATCTTGTAGTAGTCCCACGGTGTGGTCGATTCCTTGGCCGATTTGACCTGGTACAGGTACATGTCGTGGATCATGCGGCCGTCGGCGCGGATTTGACCTTTGTTGTAAAAGTCGTCGATCTTCATGCTCTTCAGGGTGGACATCACCTTTTCGCCATCGGTGGTGCCGGCGGTCTGCACGGCTTTCAGGTAGTTGGTGGCCGCAGAGTAGTCGGCCGCTTGCAGGCTGGACGGCATGCGTTTGTATTTGGCGAAGAACCGCTGGGCAAATTTGCGCGAGGCGTCATCCTGGTTCCAGTACCAGCTGTCGGCCAGTTGCAGTCCTTCAGTGTTGGCCAGGCCCAGACTGTGGACGTCGTTGATGAACACCAGCAGGCCAGCGATTTTCATGGTTTTATTGATGCCGAATTCCCGCGCCGCTTTCATCGAGTTGGTAAAGTCGCCGCCGGCATTGGCCAGGGCCAAAATCTGGGCTTTGGAGGACTGGGCTTGCAACAGGAACGACGAAAAGTCAGACGCATTGAGCGGGTGTCGTACGGCGCCAGCGACGGTACCGCCGTTGGCTTTCACCACGGTGGAGGCGTCAGCTTCCAGCGAGTGGCCAAACGCGTAGTCGGCCGTCAAAAAATACCATTTTTTGTTGCCGGCTTTGACCAGCGCCGAGCCGGCGACTTTGGCCAGGGCCACGGTGTCGTAAGCGTAATGCACGGTGTAAGGCGAACAGGCTTCATTGGTCAGACGGGCAGAGCCGGCGCCGATCGATATGAATGGGCGCTTTTTTTCCTCAGCGACCTTGGCCATGGCCAGTGCCGTGCCTGAGCTGGTGCCGCCTATCAGCATCGACAGGTTGTCTTTGTCCATCCATTCACGGGCTTTGGAGCTGGCCACATCGGCCTTGTTCTGGTGGTCGGCGGTCAGCACCTCAATCGGCCGATTCAGTACCTTGCCGCCGAAATCCTGCGCCGCCCACTTGACCATTTCACCGCCGGCAGGGCCGTCGATGTCGGCATACAAGCTGGACATGTCGGTGATGAAGCCGATCTTGACGGGGCCGGTGTTCTGGGCCGATGCAGCGGCGGCAAATCCAACGGCCAATGCGGCGACGAGAGCTTTAAGTTTCATGAGGTCTCCTGGTTAGGATGGTTGTGAGAAACGTGGAAAAAATTGGGAAGATTTGTTGGCACGGGTGCTGGATCAAACGCCCAGATATTCCTGCAGCATGCCCATGTTCTGGCTGAGTTCGTTTTGCGCAAACTGTTTCACGATGGTGCCGTGCTCCATCACGTAAAACCGGTCAGCCAGCGGTGCGGCAAAGCGGAAGTTCTGTTCCACCAGCACGATGGTGTAGCCCTTGCTTTTAAGTGTGAGAATCATTTCGGCCAGCTTTTGCACAATGACCGGTGCAAGGCCTTCCGATATCTCATCCAGCAACAGCAGTCGTGCGCCGGTGCGCAAAATCCGCGCCACTGCCAGCATTTGCTGTTCGCCGCCCGACAGGCGTGTGCCGGGGCTGGAGGCGCGCTCTTTCAGGTTCGGAAACATCTCGTAAATTTCTTCGATGCTCATGCCGCCTGGTGCCAGGGTGGGCGGCAACATCAAGTTTTCTTCCGCGGTCAAGCTTGAAAAAATGCCGCGTTCTTCAGGACAGTAACCGACGCCGAGGTGCGCCACCTTGTGCGGCGCCAGTTTGACGGTTTCAACACCGTTGATTTTGATGGAGCCGGTACGCTTGCCGGTCAGTCCGACAATGGCGCGCATGGTCGTGGTGCGCCCGGCGCCATTGCGTCCCAGCAGCGTCACCA
>JANYFF010000050.1 GCA_025362825.1 Polaromonas sp.
ATGCAGAAAGTTGTTCTACTCGAAACCACCGCAGTGATTTGGCTAGGTCGCCGCCTGATGCGTCATAAGCCGCCTTGATGACGCGCAGATTCTCTCTCAAATGGCTTTGGATGTTCGCAATACCGGGCGTGTTGGTGATCGCGCTCACTGAGACGCGTGCATTTCGGGCCGGTGTTTCAACGTGCATATCGAGCAAGCTGATGTAGCGGGCAGGCGAAGGCATTGGTGCCAGGACCGGATCCTGCAGCTCTTCGATGAATCGCGAAGCGTCGGGAGGTCCGTTCATCACGTTTGAGTATTTAGTGCTGTTGGCGACATGTCAAATCCCGGTGGAGATGCCCCTGTCGGTGCAACCCCAAACGTAATGGTCCTGCGCAGCGGTAGTTATGTCAAGCAATGGGATGGATATGCCCATGCACCCAAGCTGTCTCATCCGTCTAGAAACCGACCATTGAAACGGCTTGCGCATTGCGCCTCCCGCCAAAGTTATGGAAACTTTATATCGCTGAGCCACTTGAAAACATAACCGTGCCGCGCGAAAATGGAGCATAAGCGTGCCGAAGCGGCACGTTTATGCTTCCGGGGACATAACGCCCATTGCAGGAGTTCATGATCTGGTGCGGCTGGCGGGGATCGAACCCACGACCCTTGGCTTCGGAGGCCAATACTCTATCCACTGAGCTACAGCCGCAACGCTGTGGGGTGACTTGCTGTTGCAATCAATCCCGGATTCTACCAGCCGGCCATGCAGGGCCCGGATACCGGAGCCGGGATTTGCAGGCTCACAGCTATAATGCGGGGTTGTTGTGCAACTGCTGTTTCAACACAAAACAATTCCGGTAGTCGCCCCCTGATTTTTAGTTTTTTGAGGACGCCATGAGCGCAAACGATCACACCTCGGCCCACGAAGAAGCCCACACGGGCCCTATCAAGACGCCAAAACAGCTGCTGGCAGCGGTCTTTTTCTCCTTTGTAATCCCGATTTTCGGCATCATCGGGCTGGTCTACTACGTGGCTTCTGCCAACAAGCTGGCCCCGGGAGCCGTCGATACCGAACAAGCCGTCGCCCAGCGCATCCAGAAAGTCGGCTCGGTCGAAATTCGCGATGCCAACCGCGCCCTCAAAACCGGCGAAGAAGTCTACAAGGCACAGTGCGTGACCTGTCACGGCGCGGGCGTTGCAGGCTCGCCAAAATTCGGCGATGCAGCAGCCTGGGCACCACGCATCAAGACCGGCTTTGAAGCACTCTGGAACTCAGCCCTCAAAGGCAAGGGCGCCATGGGTCCGCAGGGTGGTGGCGATTTTGATGATGTCGAAATCGGCCGTGCCGTTGTGTACATGACGACCGCTGCCGGTGGCCATTTTGCCGAGCCTGCAGCACCAGTCGCTGAGGCTTCTGCAACCGCCGGTGCCCCGGCGACCGCTGCGGGCCCTGCCCCTGAAGTCGTTGCTGCACTCACTGCTGCCAACAAGACCACGCCAGCCGCTGATGCTGCACCGGCCGCCGCTGCCGGTGGCGTCGTTCCGGCGCTGTACACCCAGGTTTGCCAGGTTTGCCACGCAGCTGGCATTGCCGGTGCTCCAAAATTTGGCGACAAAGCCGCCTGGGCAGCACGCATTGGTGCCGGTGTCGATGCGCTGACCGCCAGCGCCATCAAGGGCAAGAACGCCATGCCGCCAAAAGGCGGGGCCACCACGGCATCAGATGCAGATATCAAGGCCGTCGTCCAGTACATGGTCAACGCCGTCAAATAAGCCGGCCTTCCTTTCCATCAAAAAGCCGGCTCAGCCGGCTTTTTTACGTCCAAAACATACAAATACGCCTGTAGCCCCCGATAAGTGGTCGCCTGTAGCTATGTTTTTTGTAGCGCATGCGGGCTCATCACAAAGCCAAATTTTTGCGTCAATTCTGTGGCGGCACACGATTGCGGCACCCACAGGCCCTGCTCGATGGCGTCTGACGCAGCCAGCATATCTTGCGTGTGTACAAGACCAAAACCCAAATCGGTTTCAAGGTACACATGCCCTTCTTCATCAACCGCACAGCGTTGGACGCGCGCCTGGGCGCCGGTGTGCGCAGTAACCGAGAAGCCGTCGCCAATGCGCCAAATAAAAGGCGTGGCTTCCAGCTCGACATACACACGCTGCGGCCCGTTCTGAAAAAACCACTGGCCCTGGGCATCGCCCTCGTAATTGCGCTGGATAAAGTCGATCAGCTTGTCGTGCCTGAGCAGCGAGCCTTTGGCGGCCAGCCGTCGCGCCGGCTCCGGGTCTGCGGCACCAAAAAGCCCGGCGGCCTGCGCCCGCTCGTCGCGCATATACCAGTTGCCACGCGCATCCAGCCCCAGCCAGCCGTAGCAGTTGGGAACGTTCGGCCATTTGGCCAGCGCGGCCTTGACGATGTCGTCCATGATTGATTCCGTCCTTAAAGGTGTGCCGCGAGGAAAGCGGCAACGGCTTGCGGCATGACTTGCACATTGGCAGGGAAAGACCCTGCAGGAAACCCCACGTGCCCGCCCTGCGCAGGTTGCCACAGCGTCAGGCTGGCGCTCGCCTCATGGGCAACCGGCAAACTCGATACAGGAATGAAAGGATCGTTGCGCGCATTGAGTGCCAATGCAGGCACGGCTATGCTGCGCAGGTGCGGCTTGGCCGATGCGCGCGCCCAGTAGTCATCGGTATCCCTGAAGCCGTGCAGCGGCGCCGTGAAGATGTTGTCAAACTCGTAAAGGTCGCGCGCCGCCAGCATGCGCTCGCGGCTGAACAGCCCGGGATGCTGGTCGAGCTTTTGCAAAGCCTTGGGCACCATGGTCTTCAGAAACATGCGGGTATAGACCAGCCTGTTAAAGCCGCGTCCTATGGCCCAGCCGCCAGCTGCCAGATCAAGTGGTGAACAAACCGATGCCACAGCGCTGACGACGGCAGCTGCCGACGCGCCCATCTCGCCAGCCCAGCGCATCAGTGCGTTGCCGCCCAGCGAGACACCCACCGCCAGCAGCGGGCCGTCGTGCTGCGCCTTGAGCCGCCGCAGTATCCAGTCGATCTCTTCAAAATCCCCGGAGTGGTAGGCCCGCGGCGCGTGGTTCAACTCACCGGAGCAACCCCGAAAATGCGGTAGCGCACAACCCCAGCCGCGTGCCCGCGCGACATCGGCAAAGGCCTGAGCATAGTGGCTTTGCGACGAGCCTTCGAGCCCGTGAAAAACCACCAGAAGTGGCGCCGCGGCATCACCTGCCGGGGTCGTCATGTCAACGTCAACAAAATCGTTGTCAGGCGCCGTCCAGCGCTCGCGCCTAAATACCGGCGGCAGGCCTGAAAGCCGCCTGGCAAACAGCGCCGCCCAGATGGTCTGCAGGTTGCCGCCGGGTAGCCACCACGGCGCTGCGTAATGCAGTGAAAAATCTTCGCCCATCAGTGCAGGACTTGCGGGCTGTCGGTGACTTCGAGCATTTCACGCGGTGTGCCGGGGCTGGTGTGGTGGGCGACCATGCGCCAGCCCTGCGCCGTCTTCTGGTAGACGTTGGTGGCAATCACATAGGCATGGCGTGGGCCTTCCGCAGTCATCACCTCAATGCGTTCAAGCACGCTGTGAACACTGGCGCCCATCGCCTCGATGGTGCGCACTTTTTCAGCGCGTGCCTGGATGCTGCCATTGGCAAACATCGCCTCAAAGGCCGAACGGATGGTGCCGGCGCCCAGCAGCCGCGGGCCACCGGGGTGGACGCAAACGATATCGTCTTCATCAGCCCAACAGGCCATCAGTTTTTCGATGTCGCCGTTTTGCAGCGCGTCGTAAAAGGCGGCCTCGGTGTCGTCGGCGCTGCCGATGACGGCAAGGGGAACTTTGGGTTTTCGCATGGGGATGTCCGGGTAATCAGGGCGCCTGAAAGGCTGTTTTATCTTCAGGCGCCGCCCCATTAAGCCACGCCTGCACCACCAATTGCATGTCAGACGTGCCGCGGCCCTGCCAGTCGCCCTTGCCCTGCGCCGCCTGCCACAGCAGCTCGGGCGACGCGACATGCGTACCGGGCGGCAGCACGCGCAGGGCGGCTTCAACAAACTCGGCCAGTTTGGACGGACGCACTGGCAGCTCGCTGGCGGGAATCATGTAGCTGAGGGTAGACAGCATCCAGGCGGCGACGCGCTCCAGTGCACGCGCCGGCCGCGCCGGCTGCAGCTTTTGCGCAGAGCGCACGATCAGCAGGCGCTCAAAACCAAGCGCCGCAACGGCATGTTCATCCAGATTTGCCAGCCCGCGCTTGAGCGCCACGGGCAGGCGGCCCTGGGCATGCGGCAACACCACAACCAGCGTCTGCACGCCGCAGCGCCTGAGCCACTGCGCCAGCCTGGCAAGCTGCGCGGGCGCCGGTGTCCACAGCGCGCGCTCGCGGTCGTGGTACAGGCGCGGTGGCTCGAACATAACCACGCCAACTTGCGCTGCAGGCAGGTGAGTTGGCCATTCTTCAAAAGGCAGCGGCGATGCCAGCACGATACCGACCGAGCTCAGACCGGTGGCCATGGGTTCGCTGGCCAGCACCTCGGTGTGGGCAAAACGCCCGCTGCCCGCCAGCCGGCGCAGCACCTCGGCGCCCAGCACGCCCGTGGCACCGGCTACCAGCAGGCGCGGCCTGTCGCTTGTTGCAGCGGCGGGCGCCTGGAGCGCGCCCTGCAGGACAGAGGCCGCGCCGTGGCCGCTAGCGGTGGATAAAAACGTCATGGGTCTATGGTAGCGACGGGGGCGGCGACACGCGCCCGGTCACATCATTTCCCTGGAAGCTGACAACCTTCGTTTACTATATTTTTAATAGCAAAGAGTGACCGAAATACGGGGCACAGGCCACTTTTGGCACCCAAATTTCCGTCAAACGCCGGAAAACACCTTCAAATAACCGGTTTGGGCTCCGGCAGCGCCCAGACGGCCTGCCCGCCCACGGCATACAGACGCAGGCCTGGTGATGGCGTCACCGTCCAGCCCCCGGTGAACTCGCCGAAAGCCGGCAGGATGGCGCGCCGCGCTTCAATACAAAAACACGGCAAGCGCAAATGGTCGCGCCCGCGCCCATACAGCTTGAGCGCAGGATGCAGGTGGCCGGCCAGCACTGCATGCGTAGGGTGGTTTTGCGGATGGTGGCAGGCGGCAAAAGGCCCCATCAGCCAGGGTTCGTCCACCACCTTGATGTCCAGCCAGGGCGGCGGGTCGCCGGCGCGGCTGTCGTGGTTGCCGCGCACCAGCAGGCAGTCGAGTCCCGAAAACGCCGCCCGCCAGTCGGCCAGCGCCCGAAAAACAGATGGCGTGCGCGCCGCCGCCGCATGCAAAAAATCACCGAGAAACACCAGCTTCGCCGGCTGGTAGTGCCGCAGCAGCTGGCTGATGCGGCGCAGGTTTTCAAGCGTGGTGCCTGCGGGCACCGGCTGGCCCAGCGTGCGGTAGGTGGCGGCCTTTCCAAGGTGCAGGTCGGCAATGAACAGCACACGCTGCGCCGGCCACCACAGCGCATGCTCGGGCAGCAGCCAGACGGCCTCGCCGGCGTAGTCAATGACCAGCGGCGTGCCGGGCGGCGGCTCGGGCTGAAGCAGCGAGAAATCAATTTCCACGTCAGAAACCATGCCGGCGGCGGCGCGGCGCAGCCGGCCCGGTGCGCAGGGTGTCTTTGCCGAACGCCAGCGCATCGCGCACTTTGTCCAGTGCCCCGCTTGCACCGTCGGATTCGGGCGGTGCGCCCTGACCACGTTTGCGCGGCAACTCGCCAGCGGCCTTTTCAAGCTGCTGCAC
>JANYFF010000106.1 GCA_025362825.1 Polaromonas sp.
GGACGCATGCCGTTGTTGGCTTTTTCAAAAGCAGCGACAAACTTCTTGTTGAGCGGCGAGTTGTGATCGGCCGAGTACTGGTGCGAGGTCACTACGCCAAGGGCGCCGTCGCCCATGTCATTGAGTTGATCGTCATCCGTCAGGTCGCCGGTACCGATCAGCTTGATGCCGGCTTTGTCCATGCCGCGTTCCAGAAACTGCTTCATCACCGCAGCACCTGCGCCGGATGGCACAAACACAAACATCGCATCGGGCTTCAAGTCACGCACTTTTTGCAGGAAAGGTGCAAAGTCAGGGCTGCGCAGAGGCACGCGCAGGGATTCGAGAACCTGGCCACCGTTAAAAGTGAAGCGTTCCTTGAAATATTTTTCGCCATCAATACCGGGGCCATAGTCGCTGACCAGGGTGACAACCCTTTTGATGCCGTTTTTTGGAGCCCAGTCGGCCATAGCCACTGCAGACTGCGGGATGGTGAAGCTGGTGCGAACGATGTAGGGCGATGCCTCAGTAATGATGGACGTAGCGGCCAGCATGACGACTTCAGGTGTCTTTGATTGCGTGGCGATAGGTGCAATCGCCAGTGCAATCGGGGTGAGGCCCATACCGGCCAGCACGTTGACCTTGTCGTTGACCACCAGCTCCTGCGCGATGCGCTTTGAAGCATCCGGCAAACCACCATCGTCCTTGACGATCAATTCAATCTTGCGGCCATTGACAGTGTCACCGTTCATTGCCATGTAAGCGCGTGCACCGGCTTCCATCTGCTTGCCGGTGGTCGCCTGCTGGCCGGTCAGGGGCGTGATCAGGCCGATCTTGAAAATGTTGCTCTGGGCAAGGGCGGTGCCCGTTACCAGAGCAGTGGCGGCCATAGCAATGGCGCTTAACAGGATTCGTTTTTGCATAAGGTCTCCAGATAGTTCAGGGGGAAATCAGCACGGCAACTTTGGAATGTCGCATGTGCCTGGGGGATGCGCAAGAGAGTTTTCTCACTGTCAGCTATAACAATTTTACATATCAGCTCGCCGAATATAGCGGTTTAACTTATCGGGGCTGCAGCACACCAACAAATGCCTGGTGCTAACGGGCGCAGGTATCATTTTTCTGCCCCCTGCTTCTGGATCAGGCGCACGCCGGGCATCTGGCTCAAATGATGGTTTTCCAGCGCCTCGCGCAGGTTGCGCCTAGCCAGTCGCGAGTGCTCGCGCATGATTGCTTCGGCGCGGGCACCTTCGCGTTGACCGATGGCGTCGAGCACCTGCCAGTGCTGATGCTGCGCCACGATCAGCATGTCGCGTGCCTGCGGTGAATTGGCCTGAAGTACCACAAAGGCCGAGGGTGACGCGAAAGGAAGGTTTACGACGCGTTCGAGTTCTCGCGCAATCACTGTGCTTTGGGCCATGTCGCCCAGAAGGTTGTGGAATTTCTGGTTGAGGGTGACATACCGCAGAAAGGCCTCATCATCAAGCGCCGCCTTGCTGAGTACGGCGTCAATTTCTTCCAGACAGCCTCTGGCCAGGGTCAGCGAGTCGTCAGCCACACCGCGCTCAGCCGCCAGGCGCGCCAACAGGCCCTCCAGCGTACCGCGCAGTTCGATGGACTCGGACACATCGCGCTCGGAAAACGTGCGAACTACATAACCGCCTTTTGAAAGGGCCTCCAGCAGGCCCTCCTGCTCCAGTCGTGCCAGCGCAGCCCGAATCGGCGTACGGGAAATGCCGAGCTTTTCAACAATTGCCAATTCGGTGATTCGCATGCCGTTGGGCATCTCGCCGCCCAGAATCATTTCACGCAGCCGTAATTGCGCCTTGACGCCCTGCGATGCCACCGGTTCGGGCAACGCCAGGGAATTCACATTCAGGCCGGACGTTCGTTTGTTCATTTCATCAAAATTGTATACAGTAGTTAGGTTAAAACTTAAATAACTCATTTATTCGCATCATTTTTCGGGCTTTTACTCAAAACTTGTATACATTATCTGAATTTTTTCGGATAATAAAGAGCTCCACCGGTCAACAAATGACCCGGCAATATTCCAAATCAAACGCCGCAACATGCCCTCGGACAAACACGATGTTCCCCAAAAATACCTGGTACGTAGCCTGCACCCCCGCCGAAATCGATGACAAGCCGCTGGGCCGGCAGATATGCGGTCAAAAAATCGTCTTCTATCGCGGTCCGGAAGGCAAGGTGGCTGCGCTAGACGACTTCTGCCCGCACCGCGGCGCGGCACTGTCGCTGGGCACGGTATGCGAAGGCAAACTGGTCTGCGGCTACCACGGTCTGGTCATGAATTGCGATGGCAAGGTAGCCTCGATGCCGGGCCAGCGAGTGCAGGGCTTCCCGCGTACGCGCAGCTATCCGGTCGAAGAGCGTTACGGTTTCATCTGGGTCTGGACGGGCGACGAAACGCTGGCTGACCCGGCCAAAATCCATCCGCTCGATTGGGCTGACAATCCCGAATGGGCCTACGCGGGCGGCCTGTACCACGTTAAGTGCGACTACCGCCTGATGATCGACAACCTGATGGACCTGACCCACGAAACCTATGTGCACACCACCAGCATAGGCCAGAAGGAAATTGACGAAACCCCGGTTACGACGAAGACCGAAGGCGAGACAGTGGTCACTAGCCGCTACATGGACAACGTCATGGCACCACCCTTTTGGCGCGCCAACCTGCGCGGTAACAACCTGGCAGACGACGTGCCGGTTGACCGCTGGCAGGTTTGCCGCTTCACGCCGCCCAGCCACATCATGATTGAAGTCGGTGTGGCCCACGCCGGCAAGGGCGGCTACAACGCCGACCCAAAGGACAAGGTGCACAGCATCGTGGTGGATTTTTGTACCCCCGAGACGGAAACCTCGATGTGGTACTTCTGGGGCATGGCGCGCAACTTCAATCCCAAAGACAAGGCACTGACCGCGCAGATCCGGGAAGGCCAGAGTAAGGTATTTGCTGAAGACACCGTGGTGCTGGAGGCCCAGCAGCGCAACCTGAACACCTTTCCGGAACGCAAGCTTCTGCTGCTGAATATTGACGCAGGCGGCGTGCAGTCCAGGCGCATTCTCGACCGCCTGATCGCCGAAGAACAACCTCAAAAACAGGCGGCCTGACCATGAGCAGCATTGAAGTCAGAGTCACCCGCAAGACCATTGAAGCAGAGGGCATTGCCAGTTTTGAGCTGGGCAGCGTGGACGGTAAGCCTTTGCCGCCCTTCAGCGCAGGCTCGCACCTGGATGTGCAAATCCCCGGCGGGCTAACGCGCCAGTATTCGCTGTGCAACGACGCCGCAGAGCAGCACCGCTACCGTATTGCTGTGCTGCGCGATGCCGCCTCGCGCGGCGGCTCGGCCGGCATGCATGACGCCGTACACCAGGGCGAAGTGATTCTGATCAGCGAACCAAAAAACCATTTCCCCCTGCTCCAGGCACCGCGCACGCTGCTGTTTGCCGGCGGTATCGGCGTGACGCCGCTGCTCAGCATGGCGCAGCGCCTGGCGGCCATAGGCGCCGACTTCACCCTGCACTACTGCACCCGCTCGGCTGAGCGCACAGCCTTTCGTGACGAGATCGTGGCCTCGGCATTTTCGGAAAAGGTGGAATTTCATTTTGATGCCGGCCCTGCTGCGCAAAAACTCGATCTTGAGGCCGCCCTTGGTGTGGGCGATTCAGGCAAGCAGCTTTATGTCTGTGGCCCCACCGGTTTTATCGACTATGTGGTGGCCACCGCCAAGGCACGCGGCTGGAGCGGCGAGCAGATCCATCTGGAATATTTCGGTGCGGCGGCGCAGGATACGTCCGGCGACAGCGACTTCGAAATCAAAATCGCCAGTACCGGAAAAACCTACAAGGTAGGCGCCGAGCAGAACATCATCAAGGTCCTGAAGGACAACGGTATCGAAGTCCTCACGTCGTGCGAGCAGGGCGTGTGCGGCACCTGCATTACGCGCGTCCTGCAAGGCGAACCGGATCACCGTGACATGTATTTCACCGATGAAGAAAAAGCAAAGAACGACCAGTTCACACCCTGCTGCTCGCGCTCAAAAAGCAGAACGCTGGTACTGGACCTGTAGTAACCGGATCGCGGACAACGCTTCCGCGGGCTGACCTAACCTATGTAATTCAACCGTCAGATAAAAAGGACAGAGACATGACCCAACTCCCCGCCCGCTACGACCATGTGGGCAGCTTCCTGCGTCCCAAATACCTGCTCGAAGCCCGCGAACAAAAAGCCAAAGGTGCCATCACGCCTGAGCAACTGCGCAAGGTTGAAGACCAGGCGATCAGCGAAATCGTGAAGTTCCAGGAAGACGTTGGCCTGAAAAGCATCACGGACGGAGAGTTCCGCCGGACCTACTTTCACGTTGACTTTCTGGAGCAGCTTGGCGGCGTGGACGTCGGTATACCGTTTACCGTCAAGCGCCCTGACGGCAGCGAGGAATTGGCCCCGCCGGTGATGAAGGTGGTCGGCAAGGTCCGCCATGCCAAAGACATCCAGCTCGGAGATTTCCAGTATCTGAAAAGCCAGATCACTGCGGGCAACACGCCGAAGGTCACCATCCCATCGCCCACCATGCTGCACTTCCGCGGTGGCCGCGCGGGCATCAGCCGCGAACACTACCCGGAGCTTGATCCGGAGTTCTATCAGGACGTGGCCAACGCCTATGGCGACGAGCTGCGCTCTCTGGCTGCGGCTGGCTGCACCTATGTGCAGATGGACGATACCAACCTGGCTTACCTGTGCGACGAGAAAATGCGCGAGGCGGCGCGCCAGCGTGGTGACGACCCCAACGAACTGTCGCACCGCTACGCAAAATTCATCAACCTGGTAGTCGCCCAAAAGCCACCAGGCATGTTGCTGGCGATGCACCTTTGCCGCGGCAACTTCAAAAGCACGCACGCGGCATCGGGCAACTACGAACCGGTAGCCGAAGCCCTGCTCAAGGAGATGAACCTCGACGCCTACTTCATGGAATATGACGATTCACGCAGTGGCGACTTCAAGCCACTGCGCTACCTGCCCAAAGGCAAGACAGTGGTACTGGGCCTGGTGACCACCAAGTTCGGAACGCTGGAAGACAAGGACGACCTGAAGCGCCGCATCGACGAAGCCGCACGTTACGCCCCGCTTGAGCAACTGGCGCTGTCGCCGCAATGCGGCTTCAGCAGTACCGTGCACGGGAACGACATCGCGGTTGAAGCACAGCGCACCAAGCTTCGACTTGTGATTGAAACTGCTCAGGAAGTCTGGGGCAGCGTCTGAAATCGCTTTTGCGGCTGTTTTACCAGTCATTTAGTGCCCTAGCCCTGGTAAAAAGGTCAGGCATAGCTATGATTTTTATAGCAAAACGAGGTGGTAACGACTTTTAGTTTGTGCTGAAACGGTAAACGGTCTGACCGCTGCGGCCAATACCCGGCACGTAGCGGGCAGTCGGGAACTGCGGCAGGTTAGGCGCGTTCGGGTAGCCTTGGGGTTCGACGCAAAAGCTCTGCTGCTGGAGGTAGGTGGCACCCTCCTTCCCTGGTCCGCCAGCCAGTGGCTCGCCGGCGACCAGGCCGGTATAAAACTGCAAGGCCGGCTCGGTCGACCAGACCTCCATCACACGGCCGCTTCGGGGTGCGCTGATGCGCGCACACAAGGCCAATCCGCCAGGCGCTGACGCGCCGTCCACCAGATAGCAGCAGTCGTAGCCCGTCACGCCGCCAGCCTGGTTTGAGGCTGCTGCGCCGTTTGCGGCTTCGCGGTAAATCCGGGCGGCAAGCGGAGTTGGCTGGCGAAAGTCAAAAGGCGTGTTTGCAACGTCCAGTACCCGCCCGGTAGCAATCAGGTCAGGCGTCATGCCAAGTTGTCTGCCGGCGCAAATCATGACCTCATGGCCCAGCACGCTACCGCTGGCATGGCCGTCCAGATTAAAAAAACCATGCGTGGTGAAGTTGCCCACGGTCGGCTTGTCCAGCGCAAGGCCTTCATAGGCAATGACCAGCTCGTTCGAGTCGGTGACCGTGTAGTTGATGCTGAGCGCCAGCGTACCCGGAAAACCCTCCTCACCATCGGCAAAGACAATCTGCATCTCGACGCTCGAAGCGTTACGCTGCACGGCATCAAACACACGAAGGCGTGACCCCTTTATGCCGCCATGCAAGCAGTGCAGGCCATTGTTGGCCCCGAGGGTGTAAAGCTGGCCGTCAAGCTCGAAACTGGCGTCGGCGATGCGCCCGGCGTAACGGCCAATGAATGCGCCCATCGAAGGAGAGCCGTCCACGGCGGCCTTCAGGCTGTCGTAGCCCAACACGACATCGCCCAGCTGGCCGTGCCGATCAGGGACCAGGATCTGCTCGATCTTTGCCCCATAGTTGGTAATGCACACCGCCATGCCGCGGGAATTACGCAAGGTGTGCAGCGCCACCGGCTGGCCATCACGCTCGCCCTGAAAGCCCGCCGCGTCGAGAGAAGACACGCTGCCGTGTTTTAAAGGTGATGTCATGGGAGGACGGCCCGCTTTGCGATGTTTCGCCGGCATCTTGTAAGCCGGCACAGGTTACGTGAGGACCAGCTTTTAGCAAGTGGTCGAACTACTGGACGTTTTAATCCAGCTTGATGCCCGCTTCAGCCACAACCTTGGCCCAGCGGCTTCGCTCGCGATTGAAAAACTCGTCCTGCTGGGCGGGCGCCATGGTGACTACCTCAGCGCCCAGGCCCGACAGCTTTGCCCGGATTTCAGGACTGCGGATGATCTTTATCAGTTCGGCATTCAAGCGATTGATGATGGCTGGGGGCGTACCTGCCGGGGCCAGCAGGCCTTGCCAGGTTCCAGACTCAAAACCCGGCAGACCCTGTTCAGCCAGTGTCGGCACGTCACCAATCAGGGGCATGCGGGTGATCTTGGAAACACCCAAGACCTTGAGCTTGCCGCTCTGCACAAATGGCAGGGTCGCCAGCATGCCGTTCATCAGCACCTGCGTCTGGCCGGCGATGGTGTCGGTGACGGCTTGCGAGCCGCCTTTGTAAGGGATGTACTGCCACTTGGCATGGCTGGAACGCTCGACAAAAACACCTGCCAGATGCGGCGCGCTGCCCATCGCGGTCACGGCAAAATTAAGATTGGTCTGCTTTGACAGCGCCACCAGTTCCTTGAGGTTGTTGGCCGGTACCGAGGGGTGCACCACCAGAAGGTGCGGCGAGTACGCCAGCATGGTCACGCCGCGCAAATCTTTTGACGGATCAAAGCCCAGCTTTGTGTAAACCGACGGGCTGATGGCCAGCGCGCCGGTGTCGCACAGCATTAAGGTGTAGCCATCCGGCGCCGACTTGGCCACAAATTCAGCCCCAAGATTGCCGTTGGCGCCAGCCTTGTTGTCAACGATCACGGGCTGCTTGAGCGCCTCCGACAGCGGCTGCGCAATGGCCCGTGCAATGATGTCTGAAGAACCACCCGGCGAATAGGGTACGACGAGGCGGATGGGTTTTGAAGGCCAGCCCACTTTCTGGGCGCTCACGGCACTTGCTGCCAGCGCCAGCGAAGCGGCGATCAGTTCACGTCGATGAATGGTCATTTTTGGCTCCTTGAACCTTGGGCATCTATCACTGTCTTCAGTCGTTCAGGCGCGCCGCTCG
>JANYFF010000108.1 GCA_025362825.1 Polaromonas sp.
ACCACGACGAGTTTGCGCGCCAGTTTAGGGACAACCAGTTCGGCGGCATTGAAGTCGCTGAAGAAACCGTCCACGTCACTGCAGATGGACGGCAACTGTGGGTGATTCATGGCGACTATTTCGATGCAGTGGTCCAGTGCGCAAAATGGCTGGCCTATGTGGGCGACAACCTGTATGAGTTCACTCTCAAGCTCAACCGCCACTTGAATCGATTGCGCGCGCGTATCGGCTTGCCTTACTGGTCGCTCTCAAGCTACCTCAAGCAAAAGGTCAAAAGCGCGCTCAATTACGTGACGGACTTTGAAGTGGCCGTGGCCAATGAAGCACGCCGCCGCGGCTACCAGGGCGTGGTGTGCGGGCACATCCACCGTGCCGAGATGCGCGACATTAACGGCATCCTGTATTGCAATGACGGCGACTGGGTCGAGAGCCGGACCGCGCTGGTCGAAAATTACGACGGTTCGCTCGAACTGCTGCACTGGGCGGCGCATGAAAACCGCCTTGTCGAACCGGTGCGAGCCATGGGTGTCGGTGAGAATGCCGGTCTATTTAAACAGGGGCCGCGGAACTGGCTTTGCCAGGCCGCAGGCGCAGCGGCCCCCTCGGGGCTGGAGCCTGCGGCTCCAAACCTGCTTGAGCAGGTTTGGACAGGCGACAGAAGCGAAGCCTCGGGCGAGCGGCGGCCTGCAAGGTGCAGGGCGCTACACGAAGTGAGCAACCGTGGGGGCAATGTAAACCCGTGAAAATTGCGCTTGTCACCGACGCATGGCAGCCGCAGGTCAACGGCGTGGTCACCACGCTGGTCGAGCTGGTGCGCGAGCTGGAAGTGCTGGGCCACCAGCTGGAAGTGATTCACCCGGGTCTATTCAAAACCCGGTCCTGTCCCGGTTATGCGGGGATTGATCTGGCGGTGGCCCCAGCGCGCATCCTGGCTGAAACACTCGATGCCTTTGCGCCCGATGCAATTCATCTTGCAACTGAAGGGCCGCTGGGCTGGGCGGCGCGCCGCTATTGCCTCAAACGCGGGCTGCGCTTCACGTCGGCTTTTCATACCCGCTTTCCGGAAATTCTCCAGGCGGCCTTGAAGATTCCGCTGTTTATGGGCTACGCGCTGTTCAGGCATTTCCACAAGCCGTCCTCAGCGGTGATGGTGCCCACTGATGGTGTGTTGCGCATGCTGGCGCAACGCGGCTTCGGCAAGCTGTGCAACTGGACCCACGGTGTCGATAGCGCGCTATTTGCTTTTGCACCCGAGCCGCAGGTGTATCCACCTGTCGGCACCCTGAAGCGGCCGGTTGCCCTGTTTGTGGGCCGGGTGTCCTACGAAAAAAACATTGAAGCCTTTCTGAAAATAGAAATTCCGGGCAGCAAGATTGTGTGCGGTGTTGGGCCGCTGGAGGTATCGTTGAAGGCGCGCTACCCCGACGTGCACTGGATGGGCCTGATGCCCAGGAGCGAGCTGGCAAAACTCTATGCTGCTGCCGACGTGTTTGTGTTCCCAAGCAAATCAGAAACCTTTGGGCTGGTGATGCTTGAAGCCATGTCAACCGGCACACCTGTGGCGGCCTATCCGGTTGACGGACCGCTTGAAGTGCTGGGCGCAGGCTACAGGGCCGATGGACGGCGTGACGGCGGGGTATTACATGAGGATTTGCAGCGGGCCTATTACGGCGCCCTGGCTGTGCCGCGCGCCGAGGCCAGGTCACGGTCGCTGGATTTCAGCTGGGCGCGTGCGGCTGCGCTGTTTGAAAGCTGTCTTGTGCGGGCGAACTGTCTTGAAGCTTCAATGAACCTTGATGCACATCAAGGCGTTACCGGTCCACGAAGCGTTAAATAAAGAGTAGTACAAACGGGGCAAAATGTCGCAATACATAGCGCGTCACAACACCTGTCACACAATTGTCATCAAACGAGTCAACACTCGGGGTTACGTTTGATGACACTACTGCCTTGGCGCACGTTTCCCTGAATGCAACTTTTGCCACCCTCATCCCATTCATCCGTACTGCCGCCAAATGCTGCGCCGCCCGTCCAGTTTCTGAACCGGGACCACAGCATTCTTGCGTTTAACGAGCGGGTCCTAGACTGGGCCAGGCGGGCTGACGTACCACTGCTGGAGCGCTTGCGGTTTTTGTGCATTGTGTCGTCCAACCTCGACGAATTTTTTGAGGTGCGGGCCGAACCCCACCTGACAGCCGATCTGGCGAACCGGCCCAATGGCCTGTACACCCCAGAATCCTTCCAGGCGCTGTCTGATGCGGCGCACGACATGGTGGCGCGTCAGTACGCGCTTTACAACGACGAGTTGTTGCCGGCGTTTGAGCGGCATGGCATACGCATCGTCTCTCATGGCGACCGCAATGCCGCTCAGCGCCGCTGGGCCAAGGCGTATTTCGAGCGTGAAGTTCGGCCCTTGCTGATTCCTGTCGGGCTGGACCCGTCACACCCTTTTCCGCAGGTGGCCAACAAGTCGCTCAACTTTATTGTTCGGCTGAGCGGCCACGATGCCTTTGGCCGTGAAAACGAGATTGCCATCGTCAAGGTGCCGCGCGTGTTGCCACGCTTTATCCACATGCCAGACCGCAGCGGCGTCAAGAGTAGCCTCAAGAGCACGCTGTTCGTATCACTTTCAAGCATTATTCGGGCGCACCTGGCCGAGCTGTTTCCGGGGCGCGTGGTCGGACAGTTTTCACAGTTTCGCGTGACCCGGCACTCAGACCTGGCGGTCGATGAAGACGATGTGCAAAACCTGCGCACCGCCCTGCGCCAGGGACTGGAGCAGCGCCACTATGGGCAAGCTGTGCGACTTGAGGTGTCTGCGGGCTGCTCCGATTACCTGGCCAGCTTTCTGCTCAAGCAGTTCAAGCTGCCGGCACTGGCGTTGTACCGTGTGCATGGTCCAGTCAACCTGGTGCGGCTGACGCAACTGGTGGATTTGATCAATGATCCGCGCCTGCTGTTCCCACCCCATACCGCCTGCTACCCCACGCAGCTGACGCCCGGGCAGTCATTCTTTGAGCGGCTCAAGCTGGGTGACGTGTCTATCCACCAGCCGTTTGAAAGCTTCGACGGTGTGTTGGCATTTTTGCGCGAAGCCGTCAACGACCCGCAGGTGTTGGCCATCAGGCAAACGATTTACCGCACGGGTACCGATTCGGAACTGATGGTGCTGCTGCGTGAAGCGGTCAGGCGCGGTAAAGAAGTTACCGTCGTCGTTGAACTAAAAGCCCGCTTTGACGAGGAAGCCAATATCAACTGGGCAGAAATGCTGGAGTCGATAGGCGCGCAGGTGGTGTACGGCGTGGTCGGACTGAAGACCCACGCCAAGATGCTGCTGGTCACCAGGCGTGAAGGTCGGCACCTGGTTCGTTATGCGCACCTTTCGACGGGCAATTACAACCCGCGCACCGCACGGCTTTACACCGACGTCAGTTACCTGACCGCCGACCCTCTGCTGACAGCCGATATCGACAACGTGTTTGTGCATCTGGCCAGCCAGAGCAAATTACCGAAGCTGAACCATCTGCTGCTGGCACCGTTTCAGCTGCAACGCAAGCTGATCGAAAAAATCGATGCACTGGGCGAGGCAGCCCGGCGCGGCAAGGACACCCGCATCGTCGCCAAAATGAACGCGTTGACGGACGAAGACCTTATGCTGGCGCTGGTCAGGGCAGGGCAGTGCGGTGTGAAGATCGACCTGATTGTGCGCGGCGCCTGCATGCTACCAGCGGGTGTGCCGGGCGTGACGGACAACATCCGCGTGCGCTCGGTGATAGGTCGATTCCTTGAGCACTCGCGGGTGTTTTATTTCAGGTGCGCAGGCGTTGAAGAACTGCTGCTTTCAAGCGCCGACTGGATGAACCGCAACATGCTGCGGCGTATCGAGCTGGCCTGGCCGGTGACGGACCCGGCGATTCGCCAGCGCATCATTGACGAATGCCTGGTCGCCTACCTGCACGACGGCGTGGACGCTTGGGATTTGCAGCCCGACGGAACTTATTTGCGTGTCGGGCAGTCCATAGCAAACGGACACGGTGCGCAGGTAGCCTTGATGGCTCGCTACACCGCACCGGGGCAAAGGCAGAAATAGCGATGGATTTGATCTTGTGGCGTCATGCAGAGGCTGAAGAAAGGCCCGAAGCCGGGATGGACCCTGCGCATGACCTTGAACGCTCGCTGACCTCACGCGGCGAGAAGCAGGCGACCAAAATGGCCGGCTGGCTGGACCGGCAATTGCCTGAAGGCGCCCGCATTCTGGTCAGCCCGGCAAGGCGCTGCGAGCAGACCGTGCTGGCTCTGGGCCGCAAATACAAGATTCGCCCCGAGCTGGGCCCCGACGCCACACCTGAACAGTTGCTGGAACTGGTGCAATGGCCATCCGCAAGAGGCCCCATCGTCGTGGTTGGGCACCAGCCCATGCTGGGCCAGACGATTGCAAAGTTGCTGGGACTGCAGGAGAGCGAATGCCCGGTCAGGAAATCCATGGTCTGGTGGTTGCGCAGCCGGGACAGGAGTGGAGTTTGCCAGACGGTTGTGGTTGCTGTGCAGTCGCCAGAGGTGCTTTAGGGGTCTTTTTAAGCATCGCCCTTCACTACCAGGCCGGGGGTAGCCCGGCGGCTACTCCCTTTTCTTTTACTTCGCCAAAAGCAAAGTAAGCAAAAGTTCACGTAGTGGGGGTTCGCTCACTTCGCGACGCGAAGTTATGCGAACACCAAAAGGCGACCCGACGTCTGGGTACCTTCACTGCGTTACGGGCAACCTGCGCTGCTCGACTCCGGCGGCGGTCCAAACAACTCGCCTTCGGCTCAAACAAGTTTGGCCCGACTTTCCGCCTCCGTCTGCGCTGCTCGGCCCAGCCTCAACGGGGTTGGGGAATTTATTTCGGGTTCGTACTTCTTCCCTTGTGTCATCCCGGACTCGATCCGGATCCATCCCTGCTTCGTTTCCCATGGATTGCGGGTCAAGCCCGCAATGATCACGGCGGGTTTGAATCCTCCGGCCTGACCGTGAAGGGCAAAAACGCTTATTTCCCCGCAGCAGGCCGTCCGGTCTTGATAGCCGGCACCTGCTCAAGCGCAGTCAAAAAAGCCGCGTCTGACAGAGCTGCCAATGCCTTGATACCGGCCCGCAGAAGTTCGCTCTTTTTAGCCGGGCGCGTCAGCTTGGCAGCGCGTTGCTTGAGGTCGTCGAGTACCAGGTATTCAGCCTTGGGAATGGTGAAGCTGTCGCGCACCAGCTTTGGTTTTTTGGCTTTTTCAAGTTTTTCGACTTGCGGCGGCACGATTTTTTTCACCGGCTTTGGCTGGACAGCTTTCGTCAGTGGTGTCTTGGCAGCCGGCTTTTTGACAGATGCCTTCGGCTTTGCCGGTTTTGCAGCCGGCCTTTTCACTGGCGGCAGTGCCGTGGTGGGGGTAGATGCCTTGCGCGGTGCGACTGATTTTTTGGTGGTTGCCATGGGAATTCCTTTTTTTGAAAAACCGGATAAACGGTTTATATAGTTTATACCGTTTGCCTGTTTTTACAAATCACCTTCATTTCGGCGCCGTCACGCCTGAAACTCAAAGGCCCGAAACCACCAGCGACCAGGGTGTTTTTTGCCAGGCAATGACTTCTTCTTGCAGCAGCCAGGCAGATTGCGGAAAGGTTTCTGCCCAGCCTGGGCGGCAGTTCAATACAAACAGCCGGCCGGGTTCTGCAGCGCACTCCAGCTGCAGTCCCTTGAGGTCCGGGTCGCGCCTGGCGTGGCACAAAATAACAGCCAGCCGCAGGCACACCAGTTGCGGGATAAACATCCGGTCTTCGAAGTCGGCTTCGAGTTTGCGCAGCTTGCCGCGGTGGCCCAGCACCAGCAGACTGAGCCGGTGCAGCTCGGGCAGGGCGAAGCCAGGCGCATCGGTGTTGTCGAGGATGTAGGCGCCATGCTTGTGGTAATCGCTGTGGGATATATGGCAGCCGATCTCATGCAGCTGCGTCGCCCATTCAAGC
>JANYFF010000119.1 GCA_025362825.1 Polaromonas sp.
GTCATCAACCTGCTGGTCACGCCGGCGCAGTTTGCGCGCGCCGTGGTGATTGAAAAGCAGTACAAGGATTTGACGCGCACCCACCTGCGCGGCATGGTGAACTCGATCATCTTCAGGGACGACGCCGACCCGCTCGAATTCCTCAAAGCCATCGGTGATCTTGAGGGCGGCAGCGATGCGCTGGCCGATTACTTCTCTGAAAAGTGGAGCCGCGTCGAGGCGTTTGCGCGAAGCGGCACCTTTGATGCCATGGAAGACCATGGCGAAATGCTGTCGCAAACGGCGCTGCTGGCTTCGGCTTATGCAAGGCCCAAGGTAGAGCAGGACGAAGTGGCCGACCAGGACTGGATGCAGCTCGCGTGGTTATTGCGTTACGAGTTGCCGGATTTGTTCATTGAAATGCTGATGGTTCTGCGCGCTAAGGCCAGTGCATTTGATGCCGGCCTGGACGCTGATGAAGAGCCTGAAGAAGATGACGGAAAAGTCGAGACCGGCGATACCGACAGGGGCAAAGCCACGCCAAGTGCGCGTGATTCGGATGAAGAGTCCGCGATTTAGTACCCTGTAGCGGTACAGGAGCAAGCCAGAGTGCAAGAACAACAACCAGCTGATGCATTTGCCGTATTGCTGTACGACGGCCGACCCTTTTTCGAGAAGGCGCTGCAGTACGGCGTGCAGAACGGCATGATTGACGCGGAAAAACTTGACGCCATACGCACTGATGCACCCAAAGGTATGGTTCAGATTGCGCGTTATTTCGGCACCGAGTTTTTGCGGCCTGACCTCGAAAAAGCCCGCGACCGGATCGTCAACCTGGTCAGCCTCAATCTTGAGGTGACTTCAAACGGCGATCTGCGCAAGGCTGCTGAGTTGCTCAGGGATCATTCCTTCATGTCGCGGTCCAAAGCGGGTTCCGACATGTTGAAAGCCCTGATCGCAGCACCGCAAAACAGCCACTTCGGCATGAATGAGCACGGCGGGTTTGCCGACGCTCATATTCCGCTTCTGGCCAAATGGTCGCTGCGCAGCTTGGCGGATTACCAGGCCGAGCTGGCCATACGCAAACAGGTTGGCGAAGTCATGGATGCAGCGATCTGGCTTGCTGACAAGCTCGGCGTTGATGCCGATGCACTCGAAGAAGCCGGCAAGGATGCGGACGCGGTGATTCGTACCGCATTGCTGGCTGCAGCGTGCGGAAAATCAAGAATGCCGGACTGGGTGGCGTTTGAAAAAATGATCACAGCGCTGCGCAAGAAATATGGTGCTGACCAGGGCGCTTTCAAAATTACCTTGCCCCGCGACTTGCCTGACGACTTGAGAAGCACCGTTGAAGCCGCCAGGAAGTCGGTGTTGGCCGACCTTCCGAAGATGCTGGATGCGTCACTTGCAGCTAGGCGGCTGTTTGACCAGACGCCAGCCTTTATGGGTCGCTATTTCTGGCTGGACGACGGACTGAGCGAGGTCGACCACCATGACCGCAAGACGTCAGGCGCGTGGGACAAGGCAACGGGCGGCAACACGGATGAAGGATCGTTGTTGACGTTGTTTTTGTGCGTGGCCGCCGGTGCGACGCCCAAGACCATGTTGACCGAAAAGACCGCGCTTGCCCTTGTCCGCAAGATACAGAAGGCGGGGTTCAAGCCCGAACTGGCCGGGCAGTACATACGGGATCATGCACCGGTGCAGTACCAGGACGACTACGCCAGCCTGTGGGCCAATTTCATGGGCGAGGCGGGGCAGGTACTGCACAGCGATTCCGTTCATGCCCTCAACGATGCAATGGCCTTGCTGCGCCGTGAAGGCAACGTCAAGGCAACCTGAAAGAGGCCTGACCGCTTGGGGCGCCGGTCACAGAATCCGGTTGAACCACGCCAGCGACAGGCCGGCAGACAGCAGCGCAAAAGCGGCTGCCACCAAGGCCAAAATGCCGGAAATCTCGGTTTCCTTCTTGACCACCGTCAGGCGAGAACTCAGGGTTTCATAGACTTTTTTCAAGTCAGCTGCCGTGCCTGCGTAAAAGTATTCGGCCTGGGTGTTGCGGGCGATGCCTTTGAGCGTCTCTTCATCAAGCTTGACACGCATGGACCAGCCCTCAAAGCCTATGGTTTCCCCGTCCACGGTTCCGACACCGACCGTGTAGATGCGCACGCCGCGATCTGCGGCAACCTTGGCGGCATCCATTGAGTCAACACCCGTGGTACGTTGGCCGTCGGTCAGGAGGATGATGGCGGCCGAGGTGTAGGAGCCGGGCGCGACCGGCGTGAATGGTTTTTTTTCCTTGCCGTCCTTGCCTTCTTTTGCAGCCTGGTCGATAGCTACGCCGCGCTGCCGATCGCGGCCGGTTTGCATGGACGCGATGTCAATGCCCGCATCGGGGAAAAGCTCGGCAAGTGAAACCACGATCCCGTTGCCAATCGCCGTGCCGCGCTGCAGCTGGAATTTGTCGATGGCAGCGACCAGATCTTCGCGGCTCAGTGTTGGCGACTGCACCACGGCGGCCGTCCCCGCGAAGGCCACGATGCCCACGCGCACATTGCGCGGTAAATCGGCAAGAAAAGCCTTGGCAGCGTTCTGGGAAGCCACCAGGCGGTTGGGTAACACGTCGGTTGCGCGCATGCTGCCCGAGACATCCATGGCCAGCATGATGGTTTCCTGTTCCGACGGCAGGCTGACCACCGCCAACGGTCGCGAAGCCGCAACCAGCATGGCCGTGAGCGACAGCAGGAAAAGGAGGGGCGGTACATGCCTGCGAAAGCCCGGGCCTTTGCCCATGGCTTCGCGCACGATGGACAGGCTGGCGTAACGCAGGGCGACCTTTTTCTTGCGCCGCAGCAGCCAGATATAAAGCAGAACCAGCAGCGGCAGTGTCAGCAGCAGCCAGAGAAATTGCGGCCATAAAAAATGGGTCAGGAGGTTGGTCATAAAGTGTCCTTGGCCTGGCTCACGCAGCTCGTTTCAGATGTGCCGGCAAGCGGTTGCCGTTGTGGGCGGCGCCAGACGCATGACTACGGCGTTTGCGCAGGTCGGTGAAACGCATCAGGGCTTCTACAAGATCACCGTCCGTTGACAGCTCCAGGGTATCGACGCCAGCGTGTGCCAGTGATCGCCGCAGGTCGGATTCGCGTTGCGCGGCGATTCGGGAAAAACGTTTGCGGAAACCGGCATCGTGCGTGTCCACCAGCAATTGCTCGCCGGTTTCGGCATCGGTGATCGGTATCAGGCCAAGGTCTGGCAAATTCAGCTCCAGCGGGTCAAGCATCCGTACAGCCACAACTTCATGGCGCTGCGCCAGCATGCCCAGCGGCTTTTCCCAGCCGGTTTCGCTGATGAAATCTGAGACCACAAAAATCGTTGAACGGCGGCGTACCAAGCGGTCGGCCGATTCCAGCAGTTCATGCAGCCGGGTGGGGCCCACCGCTGCGGCCTCGGGCCGGATCTGCAGGGTGTGCAGCAACTGCAGCACATGGTGCCTGCCGCCGCGTGCGGGTATGACAGCATCAACGCCTGCGCCGTACAGCATCGCACCCACCCGATTGCCATGACGCGTCAAAACGCGGGCCAGTACGCCAACAAACTCGCTGGAGACCTCGCGCTTGCGCTGCTCACCCGAGCCAAAGTCCATCGACGGGCTGAGATCGAGCAAAAACCACGCGCTCATCTCACGGTCTTCGGTAAAAACGCGGACGTGCGGCTGCTGCAGGCGTGCGGTGACATTCCAGTCTATGTGGCGCACGTCGTCGTGGTGCTGGTATTCGCGCAGGTCTGCAAGGTCCATTCCAGCACCGCGCAGCAGCGTGCGGTAGTCACCCTGCAACAGGCCATCAAGGCGGTGCAGGACTGTCCATTCGAGGCGCTTGAGCAACTGCTCGGCGGTGGGCGTTTTGTTTGTCATGCGCGTCCACAATGCGGCCGCCGCGCCGTGCCGCCCCAAGCAAACAGCGAAAAACCCGAGGCGGTTTTATTCCAGCCGGGGCCGCGGAACCGGCTTTGCCGGGCCGCAGGCGCAGCGCCCCCCTCGGGGGGCAGAGAGCTACGCGCAGCAAGCGAACGGGGGGGCTTCATTTTTAGGCTGCGAGTTTTTCATGGGCTAAGGGCTTGGCGGGGGCAGGAACTTTAGCCATGATCTTGCCAACAATTGCATCGGGCGTCAGGCCTTCCGACAAGGCTTCATACGACAGCACCAGACGATGGCGCAGTACGTCCGGCACCAGGTCGCTCATGTCTTCAGGCAGTGCATAGCTGCGGCCACGCAGCATGGCCAGCGCTCTGGCGCCCTCGGTCAGGTTGATGGTGGCGCGCGGGCTGGCGCCAAAGGTGATGAAGCGCGACAAGTCCTTGATGCCGTGCTTTTCGGGATTGCGCGTGGCCGACACCAGCTTGACGGCATATTGCACCAGCGACGGGTCAACATAAATGCGCCGGCATTCGGCCTGTAAAGCGGCAAGTTGTTCGGTTGTGGCAACACTGCTCACCGCAACAGCGGGGCCGGTGACGCGCTGGACGATGACAAATTCTTCTTCATCGGTGGGGTAGTCCACCAGCACCTTCATCATGAAGCGGTCAACCTGCGCTTCAGGTAGGGGGTAGGTGCCTTCGGTCTCGATCGGATTTTGCGTTGCCATGACGAGAAAAGGCGAGGGCACCTTGTGGGTGACGCCCGCGATGGTGACCTGTCTTTCCTGCATGACTTCCAACAGCGCACTTTGCACTTTTGCGGGCGCGCGGTTGATTTCGTCGGCCAGTAGCAGGTTGGTAAACACCGGCCCTAACGAGGTGCTGAACTCGCCAGTTTTCTGGTTGTAGATGCGGGTCCCTACGAGGTCGGCCGGTACCAGATCAGGCGTGAACTGGATGCGCTTGAAGTCGCCGCGCACGGTGTTGGCAAGTGTCTTGATGGTCAGGGTCTTGGCCAGACCAGGCACGCCTTCAACCAGCAGATGGCCCTGGGCCAGCATGGCGACCATCACACGTTCAAGAAACCGGTCCTGCCCGACTACCACGCGTTTCACTTCATAAAGGATTTGCTCCATCAACTGGGCGGTGTCCTGGGTCGCGGCTGGCGAATGAAGACTGCTGGATTCCATGGGGTTTTCTTTCAATGCTTGCTCGAAGGTAAATGGTCAGAATACCGGGATTGCACCGTCTAGAACGGCGGCATCCCCGCAGCGGACGCTGCGTTTTCTATGGGTACGGCAAAGCCAATGCCGACAAAGCTGCGCTGCTGGTTGGGGTTGAAGATGGCTGTAACGATGCCGACCACCTGACCGTCCATGGTAACCAGCGGCCCGCCCGAATTACCCGGGTTGGCCGCGGCATCGAACTGGATCAGGTTGGTCATTTCCTGCTTGCCCTCCGGCGAGCGGAAGTTGCGCTTGAGCCCCGAGACAATGCCGGAGGACGCCGAGGGGCCAATGCCAAACGGGTAGCCCACAGCCATCACCTCGTCGCCTGGCCTTAGGTCGGCCGTGGACCGCATGGTGGCGGCGATCAGGTCATCTGGAATCTTGTGGGCCTGCAACACAGCCAGATCGTTTTCAGGCTGCACGCCAGTGATGCTTGCAGTGCTGGTCAGCCCGTCGGAAAAAGTAACGCGTATGCTCTCGGCACCCTGGACCACGTGCAGATTGGTCAGGATGATGCCCTTGTCGACGATCACCACGCCGGTGCCCACGCTGCGTTCGCCGTCTTCCTTGCCGTCCTTGCTTTTGCCCAGGGCCACCACGCGCACCACCGACGGAATGATCGCCTCGTAGGCTTTGGCCGCGGCAGATGGCAGGGCGCTTGTTTCCAGGGTTTTCAAGACCGCGGCGTTGATGTCTTCCTGGGTCAGCTTGCGGGCGCCCGGCTGCATGGACATTGACAGGCTGATGGCCAGCATCAAGGCCAGCAAGCCCACAACGGCCCAGAGCAGAGCGACATTGTGGGTGGCCAGGCGCCTGAACGTGCGCTGCAGGCGAGGAGCCAGAGGCACGGGTGCGGTGCCAGTTGCCGGCAGCGCTTCGAGGTCGGGCTGTGCGGATCGGCTGGAACTGCTGTAAAGGGCGGACCTGCGCATTCGTTCACCTGTGGATAAGTGCCAAAAAAGTGCTAAAAACTGTCGAATCGACGGCGTCACCGTATCACGATTTTTGCATTCCTGCACGCAGTTCCGTGGATTGATTTGCCCGGTTTGTGTGTCACCATTGACCTCGCAACTTTCTGCCGGCTATTTGCAACCTAGAAACCGCAGTTGACCGCTTGTAAACCTTTCGAAAGCCGCATGAATACTGGCTTTTCTGCCTTCGTTGGCATTCACCTCTGGGGTGACAACGCTATGCACCCGATTGCACCGCGCCCGACGCGTCTGGCTGCGTTGCCCCTCCTTCCGGGCTCTAGCCCGCTGTGTCGTCGCGCCTTGCCAGACACGCCGCTCACAGCGCACTCGAGCGCATTCAACTGCGGTTTCTAGGTTGAACATGACTTCCTGGATAGACACCCATTGCCACCTGGACGCCGGCGAGTTCTCGGCAGATCTGGCGGTTATGCGCGCGCGTGCTGCCGCGAATTCTGTCCGGCTGTGCGTGCTGCCAGCCGTAGCCGCCGGGAACTTTGAAACGGTCAGGACGCTGGCCCACCGGTTTGCAGACGCTTATGCGTTGGGCATTCATCCGCTTTGCGTGCCCGATGCGCAGGAACCCGACCTGCAGGCCCTGGATGACGCGCTTACCTTGCAACAGGCCGACCCCCGGTTGGTGGGAGTTGGCGAAATCGGCCTGGATTATTTCGTGGAAGCCCTGAAGACTGCGCCCCTACGTGAACGCCAGGAATACTTTTACCGTGCCCAGCTCAAGCTGGCGCGCAAGCATGGGCTGCCGGTGATATTGCATGTGCGTCGCTCTGCAGACAAATTGCTCAAACACCTGCGCGAGCTTCAGCCCGACGCAGGTTGGCGCGGCATTGCCCATGCGTTTAATGGTAGCGAGCAGCAGGCCATGGAATTTGTAAAGCTGGGCTTCAAGCTGGGGTTTGGCGGTGCCGTGACGTTTGAAACCGCGCTGCAGCTGCGGCGCCTGGCCACGCAATTGCCGCTGGATGCGCTGGTTATGGAAACCGATTCCCCGGATATTCCACCCCACTGGATTTACCGGACCGCCAGGCAACGTGCGGAAGGGCTGTTGCAGGGTCGCAATGAGCCCGGTGAGTTGCCGCGCATCGCGCAGCAGGTCGCCAGCCTGCGCGGCATCAGCGCAGAAGAACTTGCCGCGGCCACCACCGACAATGCGCTGCACGCCTTGCCAAAACTACGCGAGCTGCTGGCGTGTTGAAGGCGCTGTCCAAGACGTCTCTGACGGCCTTGCCACCACTGCTATCGGCCAACACGCGGCTGCTGGTGCTGGGCAGCTTTCCGGGTGTGGCATCCCTGAAGGCGCAGCAGTACTATGGACACCCGCGCAACCGCTTCTGGCCGATTATGGAGGCACTTTTGCCCGCTGGACCCGGTAATACGGGCACGTATAGCTATCAAAATCGTAGCAAGTGGCTGCTGGAAAAGAAAGTCGGCCTATGGGATGTTTATGCTGCCTGTGAACGTGAGGGCAGCCTGGACGGCAATATCCGCAATGCGCTGCTGAATAACTTTTCAGGCCTGAAAATAAGGTGCCCCGACCTGCAAGCGGTGGTGCACAACGGCGCTGAAAGCTTCAGGCATTCCGCTTGCGTAAAAGAAGGCTTGCTTGAAGCCGGTTGCGGGGTCCAGTTTCACAAGGCGCCCTCGACCAGCCCGGCCAACGCCTCCTGGAGTTTTGAGCGCAAGCTCGCAGCCTGGCGTGATGTTTTTGAAAGATATGGACTGGTTTGATGGCAAAGCTGATGACAAAAAAAGAGATGGCCGCAAGCGCCGTGCTTCCTGAAGTCAATTTCTCTGACTTTGGTGATGTGCGCTACCTGCACCTTGGTACGCCCTGGGTACAGGGGTCGATGCTGATCGACGAGCCCTATGACATTGAGCTTGAATACGTCCAGCGCATGATGGCCGGCCTGCTGTTCATGGACCCGGCGCAGGTCTCAAAAAAACATGCGATGCAGCTGGGACTGGGTTCAGCCGCGCTGACCAAGTTCTGCTACAAAAAATTACGCATGAAAACCACGGCCATTGAAATCAACCCGCAGGTCATCACGGCTTGCCGGGTCTGGTTCAAGCTGCCGCACGACGACCTGCGCATGGAAGTCATCGAAGCCGATGCTGCGCTGGAAATACAAAAAGCCAGACACCAGGGCACGGTTGATTTACTGCATGTGGACCTTTACGACCATGACGCTGCCGCGCCTGTGCTTGACAGTGCGGATTTTTACGAACACTGCTATGGCCTGCTGGCTGAAGATGGCGTGATGACGGTCAATCTTTTTGGCCGTGATTCAAGCTACGAAACCTCACTCGAAAAAATTGCCGAGGTCTTTGGCCCCCAGGCGGTCTGGGCTTTCAGACCGACGCGCGAGGGCAACACTGTGTGCTGGCGCAGCGCGAACCCACGCGTCCCGAGCGTGCTGCGCTGTTGCTGAGTGCTGGCGAGATCGAGTCGCGTTGGGGTTTGCCAGCCAAAAAATGGTTGCGCCTTTTTAAGCCTGTGGCATGAACGACATGTGTGGGCGTACAGTTTGGATACGTTAAAGTGAAGCCATGAGTGCAGTGATGCCCCCCACTCCGCCGCCGCCTGTACGCAGGCCCGTCCAGAAAGTGCCCTATATCGGCCCGCTGGATTGGCGCAAGCTGGTCGAATGGTTAGGTGAAGACGGCATCATCAGCGCAGCCGAAGCGGCCCGGACGATTGCCCGCTGCGCACAGGTGCAAAGCGCGCAGCCTCCGATGGTGCGGCTGGCCAGTGTCAGCATGACGCGGCTGTCCGACGGCAAGCCGCTGGATCTGGAAACCATGGCCCAGTGGCTGGCGGGGCGTGCCGGCCTCAACTACATGCGGATTGACCCGCTGAAAGTTGACGTGGGCAAAGTGGCCGACACCATGTCTGCCATCTACGCCGAGCGACATAAAGTACTGCCGGTTCAGGTGACGTCGTCAGAGGTGGTGATTGCGACGTCAGAGCCTTTTGTCACCGACTGGGTGTCTGAGGTCGAGCGCCAAGCCAGACGCAATGTGCGGCTGGTGGTGGCCAATCCGCTGGACATTACCAAATACACAGCCGAGTTTTTCGCCTTGGCCAAGTCGGTCAAGGCGGCACTGAAGGCCGGGGGCAACGCCGGTACGGCCAGCTTTGAACAGCTCGTCGAACTCAACAAGACCAACAAGCAGCTGGATGCCAACGACCAGGGCGTGGTGCAGGTGGTGGACTGGCTCTGGCAATACGCCTTTGATCAGCGGGCCAGCGACATTCACCTGGAGCCGCGGCGTGAGCAGGGCGTGATACGTTTCCGGATCGACGGCATGCTGCACCTGGTCTACCAGTTGCCCATGGGTGTACACAATGCCATGACGGCGCGTATCAAGCTGCTGGGCCGTATGGACGTGGTAGAAAAGCGGCGTCCCCAGGATGGCCGTATCAAGACGCGCAATCCGCGCGGCGATGAAATCGAAATGCGGCTGTCGACCCTGCCAACGGCATTTGGCGAAAAGATGGTAATGCGGATTTTTGACCCCGACACCACGGTCAAGGATCTGGATGGGTTGGGGTTTTCCCAGCACGATGCGGACCGCTGGGAGCAACTGGTCAAGCGTCCTTACGGCATCATCCTGGTAACCGGCCCGACCGGGTCCGGCAAGACCACCACGCTGTATTCAACACTCAAGCGCCTTGCGACTGAGGCTGTCAATGTCAGTACAGTGGAAGACCCGATCGAAATGATCGAGCCGTCCTTCAACCAGACGCAGGTCCAGCCGCACCTTGATTTTGATTTTGCTGAAGGCCTGCGCGCCCTGATGCGGCAGGATCCGGACATCATCATGGTCGGCGAGATCCGCGATTTGCAAACTGCTGAAATGGCGGTGCAGGCGGCGCTGACCGGTCACCTTGTGTTCAGCACCCTGCACACCAACGATGCGCCGTCGGCGGTTTCGCGCCTGATGGAGCTCGGCGTGCCGTCTTATCTGATCAATGCCACCTTGTTGGGTGTGCTGGCCCAGCGGCTGGTGCGTACCCTGTGCAGCAACTGCCGTGAAAAAGACGAAAGCGCATCGCGCGAAGCCCTGGCCGAGCTGGTCAAGCCCTGGCAGATCAACGGTGGTTACAGGCCTTACAAACCTGTCGGTTGCGTTGATTGCCGCTTAACCGGTTTCAGGGGGCGCATGGGCTTGTATGAGCTGCTGACGGTGACCGAGGCCTTCAAGGAGAAGGTTTCCAAAGAACCGAACATTGATTCCCTGCGCAGGCAGGCTGTTTCGGATGGGATGCGTCCCCTGCGGCTGGCAGGCGCCCTCAAAGTGGCGGAAGGGCTGACCACCATTGAGGAAATCCTGTCCAGCACGCCGCCGATGTCCTGATTTGCACCCTGTTTTTTCGCACTTCTCTGGTGCGCTTGTAGTTGTGGCCTGCGTTGCAGCCTGCTTCAAAAGCATCGTCGCACCCGGTAGCATCTGAAATCGTGATATTCAGTCTGACCGGAACCTGACCGCGGCAATACTATTTGCACATATGACCCGGCGTGTGGTTTATGGAATGGTTCATGCTGAAGTGAAGGCGTTCTATAGGTGAAAGCCACATGCTCTGCTGGAATGAATGAATGCACAATCGCCCAATTCATTCTTTTTTGAGGAGACAAGCCGTGAATATCAAGAGTCAAAAAGACTTTTTTTCTGGCCTCATGTTTATGGGCGTCGGAGTGGCGTTCGCATGGGGCGCCACCACCTACAACGTCGGCGAAGGCGCCCGTATGGGCCCCGGCTATTTTCCCCTCATGCTGGGCGTTCTGATGGCTATCCTTGGTACGGCCATCACCTTCAAAGCACTGGTCGTTGAGACCGAAGGCGGCGACAAGATCGGAAAATGGGCCTGGAAGCCGCTGGTCTTTATCATCCTGGCCAACCTTGTGTTTGGTATTTTGCTGGGCGGCCTGCCCAGCATCAAGCTGCCCGCCATGGGCATGATCGTCGCCATCTATGCGTTGACCTTCATTTCCAGCATGGCCGAGCCCGGCTGGAAAGTTAAAAACACCGCCATCCTCGCCACAGTACTTGCCGCCGGAAGCTATCTCGCCTTCGTCATCGTGCTTAAGCTTCAATTCCCTGTGTGGCCTGCATTCATCACAGGCTAAGGAAAAAAAATGGAACTGATTCAACATCTTTCTTTGGGTTTTGGCGTTGCGTTCACGCCGATCAACCTTGTGTACGCGTTTGTCGGTTGCCTGCTGGGCACCCTCATCGGCGTTTTGCCCGGCATCGGCCCTGTGGCGACCATCGCGATGCTGTTGCCCGCCACCTATGCCTTGCCACCCGTCTCCGCACTGATCATGCTGGCCGGCATTTACTACGGCGCCCAGTACGGTGGTTCAACCACCGCCATCCTGGTCAATCTGCCGGGTGAATCCTCATCTGTCGTGACCTGTATTGACGGCTACCAGATGGCGCGAAAGGGGAGGGCTGGGCCTGCCCTGGCTGCTGCCGGCCTGGGTTCGTTCTTTGCTGGTTGCGTTGGTACGCTGATTCTGGCTGCCTTTGCACCACCGTTGACCGAACTAGCCTTCAAATTCGGTCCTGCCGAATATTTCGCACTGATGATCCTGGGCCTGATTGGCGCCGTGGTACTGGCTTCGGGCTCCCTGCTCAAGGCCATTGCGATGATTGTGCTGGGCCTGCTGCTCGGCCTGGTCGGTACCGACGTGAATTCGGGTGTCGCCCGTTTCAGCTTCGACATTCCTGAACTGACCGATGGCATCGGCTTCGTGGTGATCGCCATGGGCGTGTTCGGTTACGGCGAGATCATCAGCAACCTTGCACAACCTGAAGATGACCGCGAAGTGTTCACCGCCAAAGTGACCGGTCTGTGGCCTACCAAGGAAGACTTCAAGAACATGACGCCAGCGGTGCTGCGCGGTACTTTCCTGGGTTCTGCACTGGGCATTCTGCCTGGCGGTGGCGCCTTGCTGGCCGCTTTTGCTGCCTACGCGCTGGAATAGAAAATCAAGATGAAGCCGGGCGAAGTGCCATTTGGACAGGGCAATATCCGCGGTGTCGCGGCGCCAGAGTCGGCCAACAACGCCGGCGCGCAAACGTCCTTCATTCCGCTGCTGACACTGGGCATTCCACCCAACGCCGTGATGGCGCTGATGGTTGGTGCCATGACAATTCACAACATCCAGCCTGGTCCCCAGGTCATGACCAGCAACCCCGAACTCTTCTGGGGCCTGATCGCCTCGATGTGGATCGGCAATGCAATGCTGATCATTCTGAACCTGCCACTGATCGGCATGTGGATCAAGCTGCTGACCGTGCCTTACCGCTACCTGTTCCCGTCCATCGTACTGTTCTGCGCGATCGGCGTTTACTCCACCAACAACAACACGTTTGACATCTGGACCGTGGGCGCCTTCGGTGTCATTGGTTACCTGTTCGTCAAGCTGGGTTGCGAGCCTGCGCCATTGCTGCTGGGCTTCATCCTCGGCCCCATGATGGAGGAGAATTTGCGTCGTGCGTTGCTGCTGTCGCGTGGCGACTGGAGCGTGTTCGTGACGCGTCCATTGTCTGCAGGCCTGCTGGCCGCCGGTTTGCTGCTGCTGATCATTGTTCTTTTGCCCTCCGTCAAGAACAAACGAGAAGAGGCCTTCGTCGAGGAATGACGAACCCGGCTGGATAGTCCCTGAAAGGCGCCTTACGGCGCCTTTTTTTATGTCTGAAGGGTATATGCACCATCATTGGGCAGCATCTTGAGACCTGGCGATTTAGCGAGCCGCTGCGACCGATTGCATGCACGATGACTGTGCCTGTCCGTCTTGGAAATCTGTCCAGCCCAACCTCAGCGTGTAAATACATAAATACAAAAAATGATTTATGTATTTATAAACAAGCACTTAGGAAAAACAATAAAAAGATATGGCAGCTGGCATATAGCATGCTAACGAAAGGTATCTTCAATCTTTTTTGGACCTTTCCATGCAATCCCTGCTCAAGCGATTTGGTCGTGTCGTGTTGTCGGCTTCTCTGGCCGTTCCGTTTGCGCTGCTCTTTGCGAGCATCGCCAGCGCTGAAACCGTAGCCCGCTACGGTATTTCAATGGCGGATATCCCCCTCACGACGGGGCAGCCGGACCGTGGTGCAGGCGCCTATCAATTCACCGGCCACACCATTTATGACCCGCTGGTGGCATGGGAGTCCAACATCGGGACGCGTCCCGGCAAGCTGATGCCCGGCCTGGCAACAGACTGGAAGAGTGACCCCAAGGAACCCCAAAAATGGACCTTTAACCTGCGTAAGGGTGTGAAGTTTCATGACGGCTCTGACTTCAATGCCGACGCCGTGCTGTGGAATCTGGACAAGGTACTCAACGATAAG
>JANYFF010000220.1 GCA_025362825.1 Polaromonas sp.
GCCGCGTGCAGCGACGTCTGTGGCTACGACGACTTGCACGCTCTTGGCCTTGAAGTCCATCAGCACCTGGGTGCGTTTGCCCTGGCTCAGTTCACCATGAAAAGGTTCGGCTTCAATATCTGCCTTGCGCAGTTTGTCGGCGATGATTTCTGCCGCGTGTTTGGTGGCTACAAAGACCAGCACGCGGCTCCACTTTTCGGTCTGCACCAGATGGCGCAGCAACTGGGTGCGGCGGGCCGGGTCAACTTCGATGAGGCGCTGGGTGATGTTTGGCTCGCCCTCGGGTTCTGACTGGATAGCGACGCGCTGCGGGTTGTGCAGCATGCTGGCGGCCAGTGCCTCGATGGCGGGCGGGAAGGTGGCCGAGAAAAACAGGTTTTGGCGTTTGGCTGGCAGCAGTGCCAGGATGCGTTTGAGCTCTTCGCCAAAACCCAGGTCCAGCAGGCGGTCGGCCTCGTCAAGCACCAGGGTCTGCACGTCTGAAATCTTCACGGCGTTGTGGGCTAGCAGGTCAATCAGCCGGCCGGGTGTGGCCACCACGATGTCGGCACCGGTGCGCAGGCCCATCATTTGCGGGTTGATGGAAACACCGCCAAACACCACAGCCACCTTGGGGTGTTGCGGCAGGTATTTTCCCAGCGCGACGATGGCCTCGCCAACCTGCGCGGCCAGCTCGCGCGTGGGCACCAGCACCAGGCCGCGCACGGTACGGGTTTTGGTCAGTGGCGCGCCGACCAGTTGTTGCAGCATCGGCAATGCAAAAGCGGCCGTCTTGCCAGAGCCGGTCTGTGCCGAGCCCAGCACGTCATGACCCTGCAGGATGGCCGGTATGGCGGCGGACTGGATGGCGGTGGGCTGTGTGTAGCCCTTGTCGTCCAGCGCACGCTGAAAGGCGGGCATGACGGCGGGTAAAAAACCGAGGGCGCTAAAGGGCATGGAGGCTTTGAAAGTGAGGTGACTTGTCAGGCAGGCGGGCAGCGCCGGTGCTGGAGGCCTTGAGTTTAAGCGCCGGGCTCGGATGCACATCCGAAAACACATTGTTGAGTGCAGCCCGGGTCTATATTCTATTTTTAGTATATTTATGTATGCAATAATATATTTATGCCGATTTCAAGAAACCATACCCAGGCTTTTGCGGCGTACCAAAGCCTCAAGAAAAAAATCCTCAGCGGGTTTTTCACGGGCAGTGACCGCTTGCGTGAGATAGAGGTTGCCGCGCTGCTAGAAATGGGCCGCACGCCGGTTCGCGAGGCCCTGAAGCGGCTTGAAGACGAGGGCCTGCTGACGAACGAGCCGCGCCGTGGGCTGGTCGTCACGACCCTGGACCAGCAGGCCGTGAGCGAGCTGTACGCGATGCGTGAAGTGCTTGAAGGCGCTGCTGCGGCCTTTGCGGCCAAACATGCCACGCCGGCCGAGGTGGCAAACATGGGCGCCATTCTTGACGAGCACGATGAAAGTGCTGACCCGGTGGCGATGAACCTGGCATTTCATGACGCCATCTACGGCTCGGCGCACAACCGGCACCTGATCCGCTCACTTCAATCTGTCGCCGACTCTACTTACCTGCTGGGCCGTAGCACGCTGGCAAACGCCCAACGCGCGCAGCTCGCGAAGGTTGAGCACCGTCAGATTCTTGAAGCAATCAGCGGCGGCGACCCTGTACGGGCCGCCGAGGCGGCGCAGGCGCACATCCGCAATGCGCTGCTCGAACGTCTCAAAATGCTCAGGCAACGTCAAAGCGACGCTGCCACGGCTACGCCCCAGGGAGAGGGCAACACCCATGAAACATTTCATTGACCGTTGCCTGAAGCAGCTTGTGCCCGCGAGTCTGGCACTGGCTTGCCTGGCAGCAACTGCGCAAAGCTATCCCGGCAAACCGATCACGCTGATCGTGCCTTTTTCAGCCGGCGGGGGCACCGACAGCATTGCGCGCGATCTTGCCAAAACACTCGGTGAAAAACTCGGTCAGGCGGTGGTGGTCGACAACAAGGGCGGTGGCGGCGGCATCATTGGCGCATCAGCCGTTGCCAAGGCGCTGCCCGACGGCTACACCCTGCTGTTTGCAACCTCAACGCTGGTCACCAATGCTGCGGCAGAGGTCAATGTGCCTTATGACGTTCTGAGGGACTTTGCGCCGGTAGCGATGATCGGACGCGGCCCGTTGATGGTCGTCACCAGCAAAAGCCTGGGCGTCAAAAACATTGCGCAATTGCTGGCAACGGCCAAGGCACGGCCGGAGGGCCTCGACTTTTGTTCGGCAGGTCCGGGAAGCATCAACCACCTTGCGGGCGAGCTTTTCAAACAACGTACCCAGGCCAACCTGACCCACGTCCCCTACAA
>JANYFF010000262.1 GCA_025362825.1 Polaromonas sp.
GCCAGGATTAGCGAACGCACACGTTCGCAGACTTCGTGGATGCTCACATCGCCGACCAGGTGCGGACGCCGGTGCGGGGCCAGCAAACGATCCACCAGCGACTGCAGTCGATCGGCTTCGTGAATGATGACCTGCGTGTACTCTGTCAGCTCCTTGGACTCGATTTCCATCTGCAGCAACTGCGCCGCACCGCGAATGCCGCCCAGCGGATTCTTGATTTCATGCGCAAGGTTGCGGATCAGTTCCTTGTTGGCCTGCGCCTGGTCCATCAACCGCTCCTCGCGGTCCTGCTTGGCCTGTTGCTCCAGCGGCAGCAACTCCACAATCGCCTCACCAGCCACGTCGGTCTGGGCCACCACCACATGAACTGGCATAGGCTCGCGGTTGAGCGGTTTGAGCCAGGCGTCGTAGCGCAGCGCCGCAAATTCATTGCTGCCGGCGCCTTCGAGGGCGTTTTGCAGAATGTGCGGTTCGGTAAAACAGTCCGGAAGCTGCGAGCCCTCAATCGTGCGACGGGAGATGCCAAGGGCATCCTCCAGGGCAGCGTTTGCAAATACAACAACGCCGTTGGTGCGAACAACCGCCACGAGCGTGGCGAGCAGGTCAAACGACTGGAAGCGGGCGGAGCTTGCAGCCAGTGCAGCGGCTAGGGTAAGTGGCTTTTTCACGCCTGCTATTTTGGCCCAGAACCGCGCAGGTGGTCTTGGGCGGCTTTTTAATTGCTGCCCGGCAGTCGAGAGATCTCGCGCTTGAGGCCCGCAATGTCGCTCTGATTGCGCGAAATGCCGTCCTTGAGCTCCGAGACGCGGTCAAGGTAACGCTGGTAGTTGCGGCCTTCGATGCCCTGCTTTTCAGGTTCACCGTTGTTATATTCTTTTTGCTGCTCGGCCAGTTTGGCTTCAGCCTTTTTGAGCTCTGACTCCAGAATGCTGCGGGAATCGCTGTCGCGGGCTTTCTGCTCCGCACCGCCATCAGTGCGGGTTGCGCCGCCGGCAGGCCCCACACTGGCCACACGCACCGGTGCTTTTTGCACGGGCGTACCCTGGACCACGGTCACGTTGCCGCCTTCCATGGCCTTGCAGCCGCGGGTTTGCGCATCCTTGGCATTGTTGATGTATTCGGGCGCGCCGCCAGCCGCCCCATTGCAGCGATAAATCTGGGCCGAAGCCGCACTGCTGAAAAACGCCAGCACGAGGGACAGTGTCGAGAACAGTAAAGTGTGTTTCATGCGTTACTCCTGGTACCGTTGAAGGCAAGGCCGGTCTATCAGTATGCGGCAAAGATCGCGAAATGCAAAGCCTCTGAAGCTATAACCGTACGGCACCATGAAAAAAGGACGGCTTGGGCCGTCCTTTTTTAGCCACAGCGTGTAAGCAAAACTTACACGCTGCAGGGGGTTGCTGCTTACAGCGAGTAATACATGTCGAACTCGGCTGGATGAGTCGCCATGCGCATGCGCGTGACTTCCTGCATCTTGAGTTCGATGTAAGCATCGATGTAAGAATCGGTAAACACGCCGCCCTTGGTCAGGAAAGCACGGTCGGCATCGAGGCAGTCCAGCGCCTGGTCTAGGCTGTGGCAGACGGTCGGGATCAGCGCGTCTTCTTCAGGCGGCAGATGGTACAGGTCCTTGCTGGCGGCTTCGCCCGGATGGATCTTATTTTCAACGCCGTCCAGACCAGCCATCAGCAACGCCGAGAAGCCGAGGTACGGGTTCATCAGTGGATCAGGGAAACGTGCCTCAACGCGGCGGCCTTTAGGGTTTGCCACATAAGGAATACGAATCGAAGCCGAGCGGTTTTTAGCCGAGTAAGCCAGCTTGACCGGTGCCTCAAAACCAGGAACCAGGCGCTTGTAGCTGTTGGTGCCGGGGTTGGTGATGGCGTTCAGGGCACGTGCGTGCTTGATGATGCCGCCGATGTAGTACAGCGCGAAGTCTGACAGGCCTGCATAGCCGTCGCCAGCGAACAGGTTTTTGCCGTCTTTCCAGACCGACTGGTGAACGTGCATGCCGGAACCGTTGTCACCAACAATGGGCTTGGGCATGAAGGTGGCCGTTTTGCCGTAAGCGTGGGCCACATTGTGGATCACGTACTTTTGCAGTTGGACCCAGTCAGCGCGCTGGATCAGCGTGCTGAAGCGGGTGCCGAGCTCCATCTGGCCGGCGTTGGCGACTTCGTGGTGGTGCACTTCGACAGGAATACCAAGGGATTCGAGTATCAGACACATCTCCGAACGCATGTCCTGAAAGCTGTCGACTGGAGGCACGGGGAAATAACCGCCCTTGACCGCCGGACGGTGTCCACTGTTGCCGTGCTCGTATTCCTTGCCGGTGTTCCATGCGGCTTCTTCGGAGCCGATCTTGACGAAGCAACCCGACATGTCGTTTTGCCAGCGCACGCTGTCGAACACGAAAAACTCTGGCTCGGGACCGAAGTAGGCGGTGTCGCCGAGGCCGGAAGCCT
Organism: Polaromonas sp.; assembly: GCA_025362825.1. Lineage (GTDB taxonomy): Bacteria > Pseudomonadota > Gammaproteobacteria > Burkholderiales > Burkholderiaceae_C > Polaromonas. Next base: position 2,466 of record JANYFF010000262.1, read on the forward strand.
TCATGTAGGCTTCAGCACGTTTGGCCAGCGAACGTGGATCACGCTCATAGGCTTTGCCGTCGGCCGGGTCGATCACATCACACGTCAAAATCATCGTCGTTTCTTCAAAAAACGGATCGATGTTGGCGGTGTTGGCATCAGGCATCAGTTGCATGTCAGAGGCTTCAATGCCCTTCCAGCCAGCGATGGACGAGCCGTCAAACGCATGGCCCGACTCGAACTTGTCTTCACCGAAATGCGACACCGGCACGGTCACGTGCTGCTCTTTACCCCGGGTGTCGGTAAAACGGAAGTCAACAAACTTGACTTCGTTTTCCTTGACCATTTTCATGACGTCTGCGACGGTCTTTGCCATCAAATTCTCCTGTTGCGGGATGGTTGTTAAAAATATTTTCAGAACTGTTCAATGCACTTTTTGTGCCAAAGCTGATGCAAGCCCAGCTTTTCAGCGCGCTCTCGATTGTGCCGCTAAATGGTGCCCATCCCGAGTCGGCTTGATGCATCAGCCGTTGCCAAACGCCGGAAACGATTCAGGGACGGGCATCTTCCCAACGCATTTATTTGGTGCAAATTGCGAATGCACCGTATTAGTGCAAATTATCAACGCACCAATTCAGGGCCATATTTAAAATCAAAACGATGCAGGCCAGCCAGCATCGCCGGATAAGCCGCAGCCACCGCCTCTGGCGAGCCTTTGACGCCGAGTTCAATATGGCGCCCGTAGGTCGGATGGTCAACGCTGGGCAGGCTGAAGACCTTCACGCCCGCATGCGCGGCTTCAATGTCCAGCATGAGCGGCGTCAGGGTGGCTTCCATCGAGCCAAAAACAATGATGGATTTTTCGACATAGGCCGCTACCTGGTGCAGGCTGGCGTAACCCGTATCCAGCACCCACTCGATCATCGGCCAGGCCATCACTGGAAAACCAGGAACGAAATATACCGCCCCCTTTCCCGCCTTGCAGGTAAAGCCCGGGATCTTGTTATACGGATTCGGGATGATCTCTGCCCCAGCCGGAAACACGCCCATGTTGAGCCGGTGAATGTTGTCATGGCGGTCCGCCTCGAAGGGCACGCCCTGCTCTTTTGCAGTGTCTTTCATGCGTTCGGTGATCAGGGCTTTAGCTTGCGGGTGCAACGCCAGCTCAACACCCAGCGCTGCCGCAGCGCACTGCCTTGTGTGGTCGTCCGGCGTAGCGCCAATGCCGCCGCACGAAAATACCACATCGCCAGCGTCACGCGCCGCCGCGAAAGCCCGCGCTAGAGTCGCAGTGATGCGCGCCGGATCGTCGCCCACATAGTCGGCATAGGCCAGTTGCAGGCCGCGCGCACTCAGCAGTTCAATGGCCTTGGGCAGGTGCTTGTCGACGCGTTTGCCGGAGAGGATTTCGTCTCCGATGATGATGATGGCGAAGTTGGTGGTCATGCGTGAAAGTTGCTCAGGGTTGCAGGTTGAGGGGCGGCAGCTCGGCCACCACAACGGGCTGATTTGCTATATTTTCAATAGCATCAGGCGTCCGTAAATCGAGCGCCAGGGCATTATTTTTCTTTCGCAGCTGCTCCAGCGCGGCCAGCGTGTAGTGTGCGAACCAGAGCGATGAGAAAGCAAATACCAGGGTGTAGATCCAGATAGCGACCGGCACCAGTATGGGCGCCATCGCCACAAACATCGCACCCGAGGCCCAAAGCAGACTGGGCGCGGCGCCAAGGTAGCCGCTCACGACGCCGATGCCCAGCAGCGACGCGCGATGTTCCTTGAAAATCTGCCGGCGTTCTTCACTGCTGGCGTGGTCAACCATCGCGTCATAAGACATCACGCGGTAAGTCAGCCAGCCCCAGATCAACGGCGGCAATATGAGGATCAGTGGCGGCACCAGCCACAGAGGAATCGACAGCACCAGGGCTACCACCGCCAACAGCGTCGAGCCCAGTGACCAAAAGAGGCTGGCGAGCACGGACCCGCCTTTTTTGCGCTCAAGTTGCGGGAAACGCCGCTCGGCCACCAGCGCCACCATGGCTGGCGTCATGAAAAACGACACGAACAGCAGCGAGACAATCACGATCACCGGAATCGCCATGAACAGCAGCAGCACAGGCGCAAGTACCAGACGCAGGTTGCTCCAGCCCAGCCCCTCAAGCCAGCGGGCCATGGTGTTGACGAGCTCGTAACTCTCCAAATTGCCGCGCACCGCCGCAATCGCACCTTCCCAGAAAAAGTATCCCAGCCCCAGCGACAGCGCCGCCATGATGACCAGCGGCAGTATTGACAGCGCAATCACCCGCGGATGCAGGCAATACATCGCCGCGCGCCAGAAGGAGTCCAGTAATTTGGTCATGACACTGAGGATAGCTTGCTCACGCGCGTCCAGCCAGCCGCTTCAGGCCAACCCACTGCTGCGACCAGAAGCCTTTACCGTAGTCGCGGTTGGCCTCAACCTGGTCGCGTATGCCGGTCGGGTCGTAGCGCTGCTGGAAATTCACGGTTCTAAAAAGCATGTCCCACCACGGTAGCAGCACGCCAAAATTGTGGCCGCCTAACACGGTCTGCTCGTTTTTCAGGCTCTCGTGCCCGATGCCGATGCTGTGGTGCACCCGGTGAAAGCGCGGGCTGACCCAGAGCCGTTCGCCGATATGTCCAAACCAGATGCGCACATTGGCATGCTGGAAGCTTTCGCTAAGCTGGGTCAAAGCTACGATGGCGACAAACTGGCCCGGCGCCACACCGATCAGCTGCGCCACCAGCACAACGATCACGTCAACAATGACGTCGTCAAGCAGGTGGTTGCGGTTGTCGCTCCACATCGTCATCTGCCGCTGCGCGTGATGCAGCGAATGCAGACGCCACCACCACTCGACGTGGTGCTGCCCGCGGTGCGTCCAGTAAGCGACAAAATCAAAAACAACCAGGTAAATCGCAAAACTGACAAAGGCGTTGTCGGTCACGCCCGGCCACAGCTGGTCGAGGTGGAAGGTGCCATAGCCCGCAGTGCGCAGTGCGCCGAAAAGCTCGTCGAACCAGGGGGTCAGCGTGAAAAACAGCGCGATGCGAAACAACCCGAGCCGGTGAATCAGCGTGTACAGCACGTCGGTGCGAATCGTTGCGCGGTCAATGACCGGCTCAACCGGGCGCCAGCGCTGTAGCGGGCCGATCACAGCCAGCAATACGATGATCTGGATCACGCCAGCCAGCAGCCAGGCGATAGCTTCATAAGCGTCTTCAAGAAAGCCCGCCATGCCCAAGTGGAACATCAGCGGCTGGACGGCAGTATCAAACAGCCAGCCCTGCACGTTGGAGAAACCATCTGTAAACCAGCCCAGCAAGTTCATGTTGATATTATTTCCCAGGTGCCGTCCCTGTGCCGCCTGTGTGGCTGTCAATCCAGGGCTTGTACAGGGGATGTTCGCGCAGCGTCCTGAAGCAGAAACCACGTGCCTGCAGGCCGGTGATGAGCGGCTCCAGGTTGGCCGGAGCCCAGGGGTCCTTCCGCGACCAGATACCAAGGTGCGCCAGCAGCACATCGCCGGACCGGATGCCCGACAGGGCTTTTTTCAAAAGCACATCGTTGGGAAAACGTTCACTCGACAGCTCATCACCCAGAAAGCCAGCATCAGACCAGCCCGCATGTGCATAGCCGCAGCCGCGAGCTGCCGCCAGCAGCGCCGGCGAGGTCTTGCCGCCAGGGGCGCGGAACAGCGGAAGCGGCGCCTTGCCTGTGATGGTCTGCAG
>JANYFF010000297.1 GCA_025362825.1 Polaromonas sp.
CGCCGCGGGTACCACGCTCGATGTCCCGTGTCATGCCACCGGTCTGGCGCTCCAGATGAAAACGCAGGCTGAGCGCGTGCAGATGACGGAATACTTCTAGCGAAATTTTTCGGGACGCACCTTCGGTGGCCTTGGCAAATACCAGTTCCCTGAGCTCGGTGAACAGCGATGTCGACAGCCGCAACAGGCCGTAGCCCAGCAGGAGCGCCACCGGCACCACCAGGATGGCCTGGACGTTGCCCGGCTTCAGGCTCATGGCATCCACCAGGGTCTTGAGCAGGATGGGCACGCCAACATTGCCCAGTTTGGCCGCCAGAACAAAGGTCAGTGCGGCGACCACACGCCACTTGTAGTCCCATAAATAGGGGAAAAGCCGCTTCAGGGTATCCAGATCAGACCGGGGTGCAGCCGCAGGCAGCGCCTGGCCATTGGCGGGCGGGATGGCAAGACTTGAATCAACACTGGAAGCTCGGGAGCGCATAAGGGACAATCGACGGGTTGTTTAATTTCTTTGCAGATTGTGCCTATGTCCAACGAATCAAGCGCGCATGCCGCAACGCCCCTGGATGCTCCGACTATTGGGCTTCCCAAAGACAAGGAACTGGTGCTCAAGGTCATACCGATGCCGGCGGACTGCAATGCCAACGGCGATATCTTTGGCGGATGGGTCATGGCGCAGGTCGATCTGGCCGGCTCAGTTGTCCCGGCACGTTATGTCGATGGGCGCATGGCCACGGTCGCCGTCAACCAGTTTGTTTTCAAGCAGCCCGTGCGCGTCGGCGACATCCTGTCGTTTTTTTCATCGCTTACTCGCATCGGCAACACGTCCATCACGGTGCAGGTCGAGGTTTACGCCGAACGTTTTCGCAGCCAGGGACGCTACATCAAGGTGACCGAGGCCAGCCTGACCTATGTGGCAATCGATGACTTCGGCAAGCCGCGCAAAATCGTCAAGCCAGATGCGGTGCAGGTACTGGCGGCTCAGGACACGATGTAGGCTGCAGCGCCCGTAGACAGCAGCTTGCCGTCTGCGCCCAAAAGCTCCATGCGCGTGCTGCCCACGCGCGAACCCAGCCGCATCACCTCAGCACGCAGCTCAAAGTACTCGCCAATGCCGGGCCGCAAATAATCCACGCGCGGATCAATCGTGCCAAGCTTGGCGAAACGGTGCAGTCGCTGCAGGGGCGCTTCGTCCATGTGCCGTGCGCCGATGGCCGCCATCACGGCGAGCCCGCCCATGGCGTCCAATCCAGCGCTGATCACGCCGCCATGAAGCCGGTTGTGAACGTAATGACCGACCAGCTCATGACGCATGTCAATGCGGGCCGTCACGCGATCAGGCCTGAGCGACGTGATTTTGAGCCCGATCAATTTGTTGAAGACGATTTTTTCTTCAAAGATGTCTTTCAGACCCAGGATGAATTCTTCTTCAAACTCCGGGACCGTTAGCCCGGCGGTAAGTAATGATTTAGGCATGTCTGTATTGTCAGGCAATGCACCACAGCAGCGAGACCGCGGCATGCCGGTCCCGCCCTGCAATAAGGCTTATTCCGGCAGCAGGCCGATTTCCTTGGTGGCCTGTGCCCAACGCTGGTGCTCTTCCTGTAGAAAGGCTGCAAGTTGCTCGGGGCTGCCGCCGCCTTCAGCAATCGGTCCGACGGTAAGAATTCGGTCCTTGACATCGCGCTCGGCAAGCAGCACATTGATCTCGCGGTTCATCTTTGCAAGCACCGGCTGCGGCGTTCCCACAGGCGCCACCACTGCAAACCAGCCCACCATGTCAAAACCAGGCAACAACTCCGACAGCGCAGGAATTTGTTCCCAGCCGGCGATGCGTTTGCCTGCCGTCACGGCCAGCATGCGCAGGCGGCCCTGGCGCACCAACTGGCCGGTTGAAGCGACGTCGGCAACCACTGCATCAGCGTGACCGCCCATCACGTCCTGGACCGAAACCCCTACCGACGCATACGACACCAGGTTGGCCTCCATTTTGGTCCGCGCGTTGATCAGCCGGGCAATGATGCCGCCAAAAGTACGCGGGCCTTCATTGGCCAGCGACAGTGTGCCGGGCGCGGCTTTTGACCGTGCGATCAGGTCCTGCATCGATGCAATCGGCGACTCGGCCTTTACCAGCACGGCGAATGGGCTCTTGGCAATAAATGCAACCGGTGCAAAGTCTTTTTGCGGGTTGTAAGGCATGGTCTTGAACAGGTAGCTGTTCGTTACCAACGCGGCCGTCGTCGCAAAGTAAAAGGTATAGCCATCAGCGGGCGAACGTGCTGCCGCCTGGGCGCCGATGATGTTCTGACCGCCAGGCTTGTTGTCGATCACGATGGCCTGGCCCAGACCCTTGGCGAGGCGATCGCCCAGCAGCCGGACCACGTTGTCAGGGCCGGAGCCCGCAGGCTGTGACAGCACCATTTTGATGGGCTTGTCAGGCCATGCTGCTGGCGCCTGAGCCCATAGGGAACCTGATGCCGTGGCGACGACGGCGGCCTGAATAAGGGTTCTGCGTTTCATTGTTGTCTCCAGTTGTGATTAAGAATTTCAGCCGGGAAGCAGGGCCTTCTGCAAGGCGTGAAGTTGTGTTTTGAGGTCTCCGACATCGCTTGCAACGCCGTACACGTAGTGGTCCGGCCTGACAATTGCGGCCGTGCAGCCCTGCTGGCTGAACCAGCGAGCGAGCACGCCATCGGTCTCCCTGAAGCCCGGTGAGCCCAGCGAAAATACATTTGCAACGTTAAAACCCGCTACTGCCTCAGCGAGTGACGCGTCGGCATCCTGCCTCAACACCACGCGCCAGCCCGTGCCGGCAACAGCGTCCATGCGCACCGCCTCCTCACCCGCATCAGCAAGCCAGGGCTGAGGAAATATGGAGCCCACCGCAGCATGCGGCTGCGGCGACAACAAGCCCAGCGTCAGCGCCGGCTGCACATTCTGGCGCGGCACAGACTTCACCACCCCATCGCAATCGGCTAGCAACCTGGCATCACGCTCTCGCGCCTTGACGGGATCGCGCTGGCCCACCAGCTGGCCGATGTCCTTAATGCGACGGGTCAACTCGGTCACATGACCTTTGCGCTCTTCACCGTAGGTATCAAGCAAAGCCGGACTGGCGCCGCCCTGCAGCACCGCTGCAAGCTTCCACGACAGGTTGACTGCATCACGAATACCCTGACACATGCCCTGTCCCAGAAACGGAGGTTGCTGATGGGCCGCATCGCCCGCCACAAAAACGCGTCCGGCACGCCAGGTTTTGGCCACCAGCGCATGGAAGCGGTAACTTGCCTGCCGCCACAGGACGGCATCGTCAGGTGCCAGCCAGCGCGACAGCAGCTTCCAGGTCCCTTCGGGCGTGGAGACCACAGCCGGGACTTCTCCCTCATTGATGGAGATTTCCCAGCGCCGGTGGTTTTTCGGTCCAATGATGTAGCTGCAGGGTCGCTCCGGCTCGCAGAACTGCATGCTGACCGTCGGTACCTTCGCCATACCGCGTTCGTTGAGTAACACGTCCACCACCAGCCACGGTTCGTCAAACCCCAGGTCTTCAAGTTCTATGCCGGCGAGACCGCGTACCGTGCTGGTCGCACCGTCGCAGCCCACCAGGTAACGGGCGCGCACTGTGCGTTCGGCGCCATCTTCCGAACGCAAATGCAGCGTGGCGCCATCGGCATCCTGCTCCAGACCGATGAGCGTCATGCCAAGCGCAACGTCCACGCGCGCCAGGCTTTGCGCATGTTCGCGCAGTATCTTTTCAATCGGTGGCTGGGTGAAGACCATGGACGGGCTATAACCCAGCGGATAGGGCGGCTCTACCGTGGTGAAGCGCTTGATCAGTTGCCCGTCAACGCCGTAAAACT
>JANYFF010000335.1 GCA_025362825.1 Polaromonas sp.
CCCTGGCGAGTTCGGCGATCGACACGCTGTACTCGCTGCCGACGTTGTACGCCTGTCCGCTGGCCCCCGATTGAAGTATGGCTAGCAGCCACACACAGGCATCTGCGGCATACAGGTAGGAGCGCACGGGCCTGCCGTCGCCGCCGACTTTTACCTGCTGGCCGGCGAGCAAGTCGCGTATGAAGTTGCCTGCCGCGAACGGGCCGTTCAGCGGCAGGCCGGGGCCGACAAGCGCGAAGATGCGCGCGCTCACCGCTTCGAGGTCCGAGCGTGACGCCGCCTCGGCGCACAGCCATTCGGCGGCCCGCTTGCCGTTGCCGTACGCCGCGGAGACGTTGAGCGGATCGGGGGCACCAACGTAAATTTCCGGCATCCTGTCCAGGTCGGGCGGCTGCACACCATAGACCGCACCGCTCGACGTGAGCAGAAATCGCCGTGCGCCACTGGCTAGCGCGAGGTCAAGCACGCGCCGCGTGCCGGTGACCGAGGAGTCGAAGATCTCGGCATGCCGGCCGGCCTTCGCGCTATCTCCCACATCGGCCGCAGCATGTATGCACAGGTCGAAGTGGCCGGCAGGCGGCGTGAACTGGCGCACATCGCCAGAGATAAGCTGCATCGATGCATCGTTGAACAGGTGGGGTGCCGCAGCACGGGCGTGGTCGGGGTTGCGACTGAGTGCTACCAGTTCCATGCCTGCCGCGAGTTGGCGGTTGGCATGCTGGAAAGCCTCCAGCAGCCAAGCACCAATGAAGCCCGTGCCTCCCGTCACGAACACCCGCGCGCCCGCGAACTGCCGCCAGAAAGGTCGGGTCTGCGCCAGGACGAAGTCGAGGTCGGCCTCAGGTAGTGGGGCACGCATGGGGAAGGTCAGAAATTCACGCCCAGATAGGACTCGATCTTGCTGCAGGAATACTCCATCATGCTTTTCGTAAGGGATGGCTGCACGCCAATCCAGAAAGTGTTGTTCATGACGTTGTCTGTATTTGTCAGCTCCCCGCTGACGCGGTATTTGGCATTTGCCATGTAGGGCTGGCGTGTCAGGTTGCCAGCAAAGAGCAGGCGTGTGCCGATCTTGTTTTGATCCAGATAAGTTAGCAAGTCGAGCCTGGTGACAGGGCAGTTTTCCTTCAACGTGATGGGAAAACCAAACCATGACGGATCTGAGTGCTCGGTCGGCTGCGGCAGATGTACGAATTCTTCGCAAGCCTTGAGGCGTTCTTTCAGGAAGGCAAAATTATCTTTGCGGGCCTGTATGAAGGTAGAGGCCTTTTCCAGTTGAGCCAAGCCGCAGGCAGCCTGCATGTCGGTGATCTTCAGGTTGTACCCCAGATGGCTGTAGGTGTACTTGTGGTCATAACCTTCGGGCAAGTCACCCAGCTTCCAGCAGAAGCGCTTGCCGCAGGTGTTGTCCTTGCCTGGCGGGCAGTAGCAGTCACGTCCCCAGTCGCGGAAACTTTCCGCAATGGTCTTCAATTCGTCATTGTTCGTGAAGACCGCACCGCCCTCGCCCATGGTGATGTGGTGCGCGGGGTAAAAACTGAGGGTGGCAATGTCCCCGAAGGTCCCGACCATCTGGCCACGGTAGGTGGTACCCAGCGCATCGCAGCAATCTTCTATCAGCCACAAGTTGTATTTCTTGCAGATGGCTGTGACCACGTCGAGATTGAACGGGTTGCCCAGCGAATGGGCCAGCATAATGGCTTTGGTCTTGGGTGAGATGGCCGCTTCAATCTTGCTTGCGTCGATGTTGTGGGTCAGTCTGTCAACGTCGACAAAAACGGGTACCGCACCGAACTGGAGAATTGGATTTACAGTTGTCGGGAAACCGGCAGCTACGCCAATCACTTCATCGCCTGGCTGAATTGCGCGATCGCCCAGTTTCGGCGAAGTGAGGGCGCTGAAGGCGACCAAGTTGGCAGAAGAGCCCGAGTTGACGGTGATCAGGTGCTTGATCCCGATAAATGCCGCGAGCTTCTTCTCGAACTCGGTGTTGAAGCGGCCTGTGGTCAGCCAGCCGTCCAGTGACGCTTCAACCATGTTTTTCAGTTCAGATGCATCCAGCACCTTGCCGGAAGGCGGCACAGCCGTCATGCCGGGCAGGAAAGGGTCAGGGGCCAAAGCGATGGATGCGTATTCTTCTACCAGTGCGGCGATTTGCGTTCTGATGGCTGCGGTTTTTGCGTTTTGCATGTGAATTGACAGGATATGAATTTGAGGCGCGGTGAATCAGGCGGAGAGTTTTTGGTAAGCCTGGATTTGTTCAAGAGTGGTGGAGCGAATGTCCTTCCCGGCTAGCCGTTGCTGGCTCCAGGAGACGATCAGATCGAGTGCGCTGTCCAGGCGCATCGCAGGCCGCCAGTCAAGGCGGGTACCCGCTTTTGAAATATCCAGCTTCAGATAGTTGGCTTCATGCGGGTGTGCTGCGGTATCTGCCTGCCAGCTTGCGCCATCGCGCCACTGACGGGTTAGCTGGTCTGCAATCCATCCCACGTTGCGTGCATCTTCATCGTTTGGCCCGAAATTCCAGCCTTCTGCAAAAGCCGGACCGTGGAGGCACAGCCGTTCTGCCAGGTTGAGGTAGCCGCGCAGCGGCTCCAGCACGTGTTGCCACGGACGAATCGCGTTGGGGTTACGAATCAGGGCGGGCCTGCCGGATTCAAATGCAGCCAGCATGTCAGGAATCAACCGGTCCTTGGCCCAGTCACCGCCACCAATGACGTTGCCTGCGCGGGCCGTCGCCAGAGCCACGCCGTGCTGTGCATAGGTCTGGGAATTGAAAAAGGATGAACGGTAAGCGGCGCTGACCAGTTCTGCACAGCCTTTGCTGCTGCTGTAAGGGTCATAACCTCCCATGGCTTCGTTTTCACGGTAAGCCCATACCCATTCCCGGTTTTCATAACACTTGTCAGTGGTGACGTTGACCACCGACTTCACCCCGGGGGTCTGGCGGACGGCTTCGAGCAAATTGACCGTACCCATGACATTTACGGCATATGTGTCAACCGGTTGCGCGTATGACTCGCGCACCAGCGATTGGGCCGCCATGTGAATGACGATCTCGGGCCGCGCTTGCTGTATGGCCTTTTGCAGCGCTGGCAAGTCGCGCACATCGCCGTTGATGGACTGCATGCCCTTGCCGACCTGGGCCGCTTCATAAAGGCTTGGCGAGGTAGGGGGCGGCAGTGCATAGCCGGTCAGTGTAGCCCCGAGATCTTGCAGCCACAGCGACAGCCAGCTTCCCTTAAAGCCGGTATGCCCGGTAAGGAAAACCCGTTTTCCGAGCCAGAAATCAGGTGTCATTTCCAGACCTTCCAGGGTGCCTGGCCGCTGGCCCATAGCTCTTCGAGGTAGGTTTTGTCGCGCAGTGTATCCATGGGCTGCCAGAACCCGGTGTGCTGGTAGGCCGCCAGTTGGCCTTCGTCCGCCAAGTGCTCCAGTGGTGAGCGCTCCCACATGGTGCTGTCATCCTCGATGTAATCAATCACCTCAGGCGACAGCACAAAAAAACCGCCGTTGATCATGCCGCCATCACCCTTGGGTTTTTCGCGGAAGCTGCGAACCTTGTGGCCGTCAAAATCCAGTGCGCCAAATCTGCCCGGCGGGTAGGTCGCGGTCAGCGTGGCCTTTACCTTGCTGGCTTTGTGGAAGCTGATCAGTTCGGTGATGTTGACATCACTCACACCGTCGCCATAGGTAAAGCAGAAAGCCTCTTCGCCTTGAAGGTAAGACGCCACGCGTTTGAGTCGGCCACCGGTCATGGTGTCATCGCCCGTGTTGACCAGGGTAACGCGCCACGGCTCGGCATTTCGCTGATGCACTTCCATGCTGTTTTTGCTCATGTCAAAAGTCACGTCCGACATGTGCAGGAAGTAGTTGGCGAAATACTCCTTGATGACATAACCCTTGTACCCGCAGCAGATAATGAAGTCATTGACGCCGTGGGCCGAGTAAATCTTGAGTATGTGCCAGAGGATAGGCATCCCGCCTATCTCAACCATCGGCTTGGGTTTGATGGCGGTTTCCTCGGAGATACGAGTTCCTAAGCCGCCGGCGAGGATCACTGCTTTCATTCTCAGAGCCTTGTTTTGTATGTTCAGCAAAGGAGCTCGCACCTGTGGCTGATGCCTGTCTCGACTCCCGCAGAACGGATTTTAATCTTCCGCTGTTTTATTTACCGTCTTCTTGAAGGTCGCCGTTAAAGCAGCTCAACCTGTGCTTGCGGGACAAGGCGGGCAGCCTCTTGCAGGCAGGGAGGAAATCGCACCGCACGGCATGCGATTTGCACCATAGAAACAAACCCGAATCAAGCGAAAGCGCACTGCCAATATTGCTGTGCGAGAATCAATTTGACCGCCAAATTGCAACGGGGTTCATTTTTTTGAAACACTTTCCCTTCAGCCACCACCCTTATGCAATACGCCGTATCCCCAACTGAAGCGAGCCCGAATGCCCCGCCGGCTGCGGGGGAGCCTGCGGCGCGCAAGCGTCCCAAGCCTGGCGAACGGCGTGTGCAGATCCTGCAGGCGCTGGCAACCATGCTGGAGCAACCAGGCGCCGAGCGCATCACGACGTCCGCACTGGCTGCCAGGCTGGAAGTAAGCGAAGCCGCGCTCTATCGCCATTTCGCCAGCAAAGCGCAGATGTTTGAGGGACTGATCGATTTCATTGAGCAAAGCGTTTTTACCCTCGTGAACCAGATTGCCGAACGTGAGGCTGATGCAGCAACACGAACCCGCACGCTGATCACCATGGTGCTACATTTCGCCGAGAAAAATCCCGGCATGGCGCGCGTGATGGTGGGCGACGCGCTGGTGTTTGAAAACGATCGTCTGCAGGAGCGGATGAACCAGTTTTTTGACAAACTGGAATCCGGCATCAAGCAGAATTTGCGGGACGCTGCTGCGGCTGGCGGGGCGGCGACTCCAACGGTCGATGCACAGGTCGGGGCGTCGGTCATTGTGGCCTTCATGGTGGGCAGGCTGCAGCGGTTCGCGCGTTCAGGTTTCCGGCGTCTGCCGTCTGAGCATCTGGAAGCCAGCCTGGCGACCATCCTGAACTAGTTTGTCGCGTATCGGGAGATGTTTGCTATTAATAAAATAGCAAAAGGTGACCGTTTTACGGGGGCTCAGCCTGTTTCTACTGAGTTTCAGGCTGATTTTTATTTTCCAGCCGACTTCAGATCGCTACGCCCACCCTGGCAGCCGCAGTGACGATTTCCTGCCACGTATGCATGTCGACTGAGATTCCGTCCCGCTCCCGCTGAATGCGCGCCCGGCGCTCTGGTTCGCCGGCGATTTGCACAGCGTCTACGCCCTGAGCGGGCGGACCTTGCTTCAGCCAGTCTACAAACGCCACAGCCTGTTCATCGAAGGAGGTTTTTGTGCCCAGTCTGGCTGGATCAATCAGGATGGTGAGCATGCTGTTGATGACCGCGCGGGCACTGGTATTGGCTGCGGTGGCCGGCTTGTGCCAGGTATTGCCGCCCGTCAATGCACCGCCCAGCAGTTCGCAGGCTACTGCCATCCCATAGCCTTTGTGCTCGCCAAAAGTCATCAACGCACCCAGCAAACCGTTGGATTGGGGCACGACCACCACGCCGGGGTCGGTGGTCGGGCGGCCGGTTTCGTCGATCAGCAATCCGGGTTTGACCGATTTGCCCTGGTTATGGGCGACGCGCATTTTGCCCTGTGCTGCACCGCTGGTGGCAAAGTCAAGCACGAAGGGCTCCTGCCCCAGGAGCGGAATGCCGATACAGCACGGGTTGGTACCAAAGCGGCCATCTGCGCCGCCCCAAGGGGCCACCACTGGCCGCGAGATGACATTCACAAAATGAATGGACACCAGCCCTTGCGCCACCGCCATTTCGGCAAAGTGGCCGATGCGGCCCAGGTGGTGGGAATCGGCAAGCGCCATGATGCAGCTGCCGTGCGTTTTGGCGCGCGCCATGCCGAGTTGCATGGCCTGGGCGCCGATCACCTGCCCATAGCCGCGCTGGCCG
>JANYFF010000340.1 GCA_025362825.1 Polaromonas sp.
TTTTTCATATTCAGCGCGGACCGCCTTGCCGTTGGCATGTAACTCGGCTGCACTTACTGCCTGAATCAACGGAATTTTTGCTGGGGTTGATGGAATACTGTCGTTCTCCATCTGCGTCGCTGCGTAAGCAAAGCCACCAGCACCGATCACACTGACCAGAGCAACTGCCAAAAGAGACATTTTTCCGAATCTTGAAATCATCTGTATCTCCAAAAAATACGCAAAAATTTGCGTGATTGAAGAATACGAATCGAGACTTAGCAGCGACTGAGCGACAGCTCTTTTACGTAAAGATGTATTTAGTTTTGAGAAAGCGGAGGGGCAATCCAAACCTTTCGCTCCCAGTAAGCATGAACACCGGTGATGCAAAGCGCCAGCCACGCAATACTTTCGGCGAAAGCTGCAAGGACGTCGGTCAGATAGTGCACGCCAAGGTACATGCGGGTAATTGCCACAACAAACACAATGAAAAGGGCAATCCAGACTAGAAGCGCGCGAGCCTTCCATGACCTGACCTGGGGTAGCAGGAGTGCAACGACCACGCCGTACAACAACGTAGCACCGGCAACATGACCGCTAGGTAAGCTGTAGGTCGTCAGCGTCAGAAGCTGATTGTCGAAGCTGGGCCGACTCCTTTGGAATGCGTACTTCATCCCCACGTTAAGAAGAATTCCCCCGGGCACGGTCAGGCTGACGCACAGCAACCAATACCAGTTGCAGCGCCAAGCCAGCCATGCGCATAAAGCAATGACAGCTATCGAGACAGGTAATGTCCCATGCATGTTCGTGATCACCAACATGATTTTGGTAAGCGTGGGAGTCGTATGATGGTAAAACCATTCAGCGACCTTCTTATCGACCAGCACGATTGAGTCATTGGTGGCGACGTCCTCGGCAATGTTGCCGAATATTGTGGTCGCGACCATCAGCACCACCGCACCGGCAGAGAGTCTGAAAAAAAGCATCCAGGTCGCCCTGTCATGTCTTTGAAGGGCGCGCCCCTTGAGGCCTCGGATGAAATCAAACATGGAGGTCCGATCGGTAAGAGACGGGGGCCACAGATATCAGTGTGAATGAGTTGCCCGCAGAATTTTTAGCCTTGCTTTTCTCAGCCAGCCATAGCGGACTGGGTTGGAGACAGCACAATGGCTCGCTGCGCAAGGTCGCAACGATCAAACTTGGGGTCAAGCGGTACGAGGGCTTCTGTGTAAATGAAAACAGGATTACTTGCCTTGCACGCTGTCCATTGCTTTGAGCATATCGCTTGTAGCCTGTTTGCATTCTGCTGCGACGGGCGTGCCTGCGCGCAGCGCCTTCAGTGCGCCGTCTATCGCTTTGTCAACGATATGCCAGTTGTCGGCATCTCTCGGTTTCAAACCGGCTTCTGCCGAATCCCACGCCACTTCGAGATCCTTGATGCGGGTTTTGGCTGCCGGTAAGTCCCCTTTGCCAACCAAGCCGTCAACGTCTGCGGCAATGGCCCGAAAAGCCGACAAGTCGCCGAGTTTTGAGGCAGTTTTATTTGGCATGTTGGTACTTGAGCTGGTGGGCGTTGTTGCCTGAAGACTCTTTGCACCAGTAACCTCGGCTGGTTTCGAGCAGCCTGCTGCCAGAGCTAACAATGCGATGACAGTGAGCGTCGTGAGTTGACCCTTGAAGGCGCGGAGGGACTGCATGATGATTCCTTTGATGTATTGGTGTAAAGATGATGTGATGAAATCGCTGCTAGGCTTTCTCGACTGCAGATCCGGTACCGCTATTGAGCTGGGCTGCGGCCACAAGTACCACGATCACGGTCAGGAAGATGGCGCTGGTCAACATGGCGCCCAAACCCAGACCGCCATAGGCTTTGGTTTGGGTCAGCATGTCACCCAAGGCCGCGCCAAAAGGTCGCGTCAGGATGTAGCCTATCCAGAACATGAGTACGGCGTTTGCGCCCAACCGCCAACTCACCACGGTTACGGCAATCAGAATCCCGAATGACAAGGAACCCCACATAAAGCCAAGGCCCAATGCTTCGGTGGCCAGATCGCCAGCAGCGGTACCTAGGGCAAAGGTGCAAAGAACCGCAGCCCAGTAAAACAATTCCCTGCGGCGCGTTGTTATCTTGTGAATCGAAAGGGTTCGCTCCAGGTAATGCCAGAGTCTGAAAATCACGGCCAGACCCACAGCAAACACACCGGTGCTCAGATACAGGCTCACGCCCAGCCCATCGGTCAATGCGTCGGTAATTTGCGTGCCGACGACGCTAATGAGCACCACCGTCAACCAGTAGGTCCACGGGGTGTAACGGGTCGCACGGAACTGAAGAATCAGCGCAATCGCCAGCAGCGCGCACATGACGCCACGGGTGAGTCCTTGCCCCCAGCCAGCATTAACTGCTAGGAAGTCTGCGCCAGTTTCGCCGACGGTGGTGGAAAGTATTTTGATGATCCAAAAAGCGAGAGAAACCTCCGGGACTTTATTAAAAAATCGAGTTGCCTGTCCAGACGTATCTGTAACTGATGTAGTGCTCATGCCTGTAATGCCTTCCATAGTTAATGGCGGCAGTGTGTGCATCAACACTTAGCGCAGACTTAGTGAGATCAAGCAAATGAATCGCCCCGGGGCGATTCAGACAGGCAATTCAACAAGCAAGTGAACGCGGCCTAAGTCGATCCTAATACATAGTCAAGGTATAGGGCAATCATCTCCAACGACTTGTGTCCGGTGACTCCCATGATTTCGCTAACTGGCATGTTCATCATCTCAGCTGACGTGACAAAACCTGCACGCAAAGAGTGAGCGGACCTCTGTTCCGCAGGGTTCTTGCCCCTAAGTCTTTCGACTCCTGATTTGAGCACCAATGACACCAATTGCGGGGTTACGGGCCGCAGTCCGAGCTCACGATCGCTGAAATAGGCGCTCACCCGTAATAATCTTGGCGGTCGCGCTGCTCCTTCCGTCAGTACGCAATTTGTTCGTCAAGACTTATTGAACGCTACCGGATATCGTGACCGACCATTCCGGCGTCGTGACTGGTCATTCCTGTCATTCCGGTCAAACCCGAAAATCGGTCCCGGTCGACCAGAATCCGTGTTCACGATAAAAGGGAATTGTCGGCCACGATCCGCCGGAATGACCGGTCACGGTCTCCCGGAATACCCACCGTTCTCCTTCGATATGTG
>JANYFF010000352.1 GCA_025362825.1 Polaromonas sp.
CAACTTGGCGCTGCTCCAGCTGTGCGTGCGCAGCGTCAGGGAAAACAGCGCTTTTGCCCACCAGATCATTGTTCATGTCAACGATGGCAGCGACGGCACACTCGAATGGGTGCGCGCCGAGGGCCTTGACTACACCTGGTCTGCGGAAAACACCGGCATTTGCCTTACTGTTAATCAGGCAGCGGCCCTGGCCAGGCACGATTTGATCCTGTACCTCAACGACGACATGTATTGCTGCCCGAAATGGGACACCGGGCTGCTGGAGCGCGTGCAATCGATAGGTCATGATGCCTTCGTGCTGTCGGGGACGATGGTTGAGCCGGTTGAGTCGGGTAATCCATGTGTCGTGGTCCACGATTTTGGACATGAGGCCGACTCTTTTGCCGAGGCCCGGCTGCTTGAGTCTTGTCAGACTCTTGTGCGTGCCGACTGGTACGGCGCCACCTGGCCCCCGACGCTGGTCCATAAACGCTGGTGGCACGCGGTCGGCGGCTACAGCTCAGAATTCAGTCCAGGCATGAGTAGCGACAATGATTTCTCAATGAAAATGTGGGCTGCTGGTTGCCGGATTTTCATCGGCGTGGGTGACAGCCTGGTCTACCATTTCATGTGCAAGAGCACAGGTCGTATTGTCAAAAATGACGGACGAAAACAGTTCATGCGCAAGTTCGGCATGACGTCCTCCCTGTTTGACCGCTACTACCTGCGTCGTGGTCAGCCCGTCACAGCGCTGGCCTTGACCACGCCTGAAGAGACGCCCGAATTTCGCAAAAAACGCCGTATCAGCGCCATCAAGTCATGGCTTGCCTAGCCACAGGTTTGCGTTTTCCTGAACACTGAATATGCTTTTAAATCCCGCCAATATATTGCTCATCAAGTCCCACAGCATGGGGATTGGTGACCTGCTCAGGAGTTCAGCCGCCTGGGTTGCATTGAAGAAAAAATGGCCTCAAGCAAAACTTCATCTGCTGATGCTGAGCAAACATGCAGGCTATCCATCAGAAGAACTTATCAGCGAACATGACTTGCTCAGCAGTGCAAGCTTTGTGACCGTCAAGTCCGGTAACCCGGGTATGGATGGACAGAAGAATTTGCCTTTACGCCGCATCTTTCAGGCCTTAGATGAAAAACTCCAGGCGCAGCCCATAGACCTGGTGATTGACTGTGAGCCTTACGGCATCAAGACATCCCTCATAGCGCGCAGGATGGGGCGCAAGAAGAAAGCTGTGACTGTTGGTATTGCACAGTTCCCACTTCGTAAATACTTCTACGACATCAGCGCCCCGTCGTTACCGGACTACATAAAAAACAGGCATCTGGCTCTGCCGCTTGACTACACAGAACGGGATTTCGTGGTTCTGGCGCCTTTGGACATCGCCCGCGAAGGCACCCGAATCGGCATGAAGGTGAGCCCGCAAGGACTGGAATGGCAGCAGGCGCATCCCGTTCAAAAGGCTCCGGACGGCGGGAAAATTGTCACCCTGAACATCGGTTGCGGTACAGCTGATGCCTTGAACAAACGCCCGGTGATTGCAGCACTCGCGCAATGCGTTGCAAGCCTTTATGAAAGGCAAGGCTTCACTTTGTGGCTTTCTGGTGCCGGCTTTGAACGGGACATCAATGAAGAGTTTGCGGCGGCGCTACAGAATGCGCTCAGTCAAAAAAATTTGCGGTGCGAGATCATTGACTGGGCGGGACAATGCACTTTGAGCCAGCTGACGGGCCTGCTGGCATGCTCGGATCTGGTTATTTCTACAGATTCCGGGCCGTACCACATGGCCGTCGCCCTCAATGTCCCGACCTTGTGCTGGTTCAACTTCGAAACCATTCCTTCACTGCACCATGAAGAAAATGTCAGAAATCTGATCTTGCCAACACCCGCAGAGTTCACCGACGCCGCACTTGAACTCCTTCAGCCTTCTGGTCAGGCATAACTGAGGCGTACGAAGTCGCGGTAGGTACCGCTTTCCGCTTCAAGCGACTGATGGGTTCCGCTTTGTACTATCCGGCCATTTTGCAGCACCAGGATCCGGTCTGCATCACGAACAGTCGAAAGCCGGTGCGCAATGGCAATGGTGGTTCTGCCAGCCATGGTGGTCCGCAAGGCCGCCTGCACCAGACTGTCGGTGTCAGGGTCAAGCGCAGAGGTGGCCTCATCCAGTAGCAGGATGGGGGCATTTTTGTAGAGCGCCCGGGCAATCGCCAGCCTTTGACGTTCGCCGCCGGACAACAGACTCGCGTTGTGCCCCAGTACGGTATCAATCCCCTGCGGTAAGGTGTCCACCAGCTCGTTGAGGTAGGCCGCGGCAAGACAATCAGCTGCACGTTGTCGATCAACCGGCTGACCAAGCACGATGTTGTTTAACACCGTGTCGTTGAGCATGACAACGTGTTGGCCAACGGATGCAAATTGCTGCCGAAGGTAGCCAATGTCCCAGTCACGAATATCCACGCCGCCGAGAAAAACTTCGCCTGAAGATTGCTCGACAAAGCGCGGCAGCAGATTAACCAAGGAGGTTTTTCCGGAACCGGACAACCCAACCAGGGCAATAAACTGCCGAGGCTGAATCGTGAGATTAACGTCTGCCAGGGCTGGCGCCTCCGAGCCGGGGTAGGTCAGGTTGACGCCGCGAAACTCGAGCGGCCCGTCGCTGCGGTCACACTTGTAGTGCCCGCTGCTTTCAAGCTCCACCGTCTCGACCAGTGCTATGGCTCTTTCTGCTGCAACCAGACCTCGTGTGACCGTACTAGAGACTTCTGACAGATGTTTGAGCGGCGCAATCAGCATCAGCATTGCTGTAATGAATGATACAAATCCACCAGCTGAAAGAGAACTTGACTGGCTTTGAACAAGGGCAACCGTTATCACCGCCGAAAGTGCAATGGCTCCAAAAATGTGCGTAATGGGTGTAACCGCAGAGCCCGCCACCGCGGATTTCATGGCGATTTTCTCCAGCATGCGGTTAACCTGCATAAACCTTTTGGCCTGGCTTTCCTGCGCACCCTGCAGGCGGATTTCCTTGTGTGCGAGTACATTCTCCTCAACCACATAGGCCAGCAGATCGGTGGCGCTTTGCGCCTCCTTGGTCAGGCGATACAACCTTTTGGCGAACGCCCTCATGGCCAGGGCAATGGCTGGAAAAATGCAGGCCACGATGATGGTCAGCTTCCAGTTGAGGAAGAGCAGGTATCCCAGCAGGGCAAGAATACTCAGGCTGTCCTTGACAAGCGTCGTAGCGGACTGCAGCAGCAATATGGCGCCATTGTTGGCTTCAAAAACGATGGTGTTGGCCAGTGTCGTGGCGGGCTGATTGCGGTACAGCTCGAGGGAAGCCGAGTTTACGCGCGAAAACATTTTCTCCCGCAGCATCCTCAGGCTGACTTGGGCGATTTTCGCAAGGGCAATATCGGCTAGCAGCGAAGTGCTTGCGCGCAGTGTGAACAAGCCAATAATGACCAGCGGCACCAAGAGTATCGGGATTTTCCGTGCATTAAAACCGTTGTCCAGCAGCGGTTTTAGCAATGCTGGAATGGCTGGCTCCAGCATGGCGCCAGCCAATACTGAAGAAAATAGCACCAGCCACATTTTTCGCGGCGTCGAAAAGTATGAAATAACCCGCACGAAGCGTTGTGAGAGGGTCCGCACAGTGCCATCGCCTGCAGGATTAGTGGGCTGCATGAGAAGTCCTGTTGAGGATGCGTGATTTCCCGGGTCCCATGGCAACTAGGATACCTATCAGGATGCAGAAATAGTCGCCCATGCCAATCCCGATCAACATCGAGTTGAACATTCCCGATATCACCAATCCCAAAATAACAGTTTGCAGGTTGCGGGCATCCTGCTTTTCCAGCTCTCGCGAATAAAGGAGAAGGAGCGCTAGCATGGTGCAATGGAGAACCAGGCCTGTCAGGCCACCCTCTACAGCCCATAACAGGAACATCTGGTGTGGGTCAACATCGGTAAGCGCCGCTTCAGATTTTCCCAAATGTTCCATTTCTGAAAAAGCGATTTTCCAGCTGCCAACGCCATAGCCGAAGACAGGTTTTTCCGCAAAAGCCTTGATGGATGCGGTCCAGAATTTCAGCCGCAGACCAGAAG
>JANYFF010000391.1 GCA_025362825.1 Polaromonas sp.
GGTGCCGGCGGCCACCCAGGCGGTGAACGGCTCGCCCAGAATCAGCACGCCCATCAGAATGGTCGATATCGGGCCGACCATGCCGGTCTGCGCGGCCATGCTGGCGCCTATGCGCTCGATGGCCATCATCACCATAAGCACCGGCGCCGCGGTGCACACCGTGGCGTTCAGCAACGACAACCAGACCACCTCAGGCGCCACCGCAAAAGCAGCGCTCATGGGCCTGAGCAGTGCAAACTGCAGCAGGCAGCACAAGCAGGCCACCGTGCTGGCCAACCCAACAAGCCGCAGCGAACCAATGCGCTTGACCATCTCACCGCTGTACACCAGGTAAACCGCATAGCTGACGGCGCTGAGGAAAACCAACAGCCCGCCAAGCGCCGTGTTGCCGCGTTCGCTAAAATCTTGGTGTGCGAACTCATGGCCAAACACCAGTGCCACGCCACAGTAGCTGATGGCCATGCCGACAATTTGCCTCGGCAAAACATGCCGCCGGTACAGCACCAGCCCAAGCAGCATCACCAGCGTCGGATTGAGATAAAGAATCAGCCGTTCGAGTGAGGCGCTGATATAGGCCAGCCCGGCAAAGTCCAGGAAACTGGCAAGATAGTAGCCGGTCACGCCCAGCCACACCACGCCCAGCCAGTCGCGGCGCGTCAGTGCCGCCTTGCCGCGGCTGGCCCACCAGGCCATGACCGCAAAAATTGGCAGCGCAAACAGCATGCGCAGCATGATCAGCGTGACTGCATCCACGCCGTGGCGGTAAGCCAGCTTGACGATGATGGCCTTGCCGCTAAAGGCAATCGCACCCAGTACGGCAAGCAGCAGCCCAGCACCGATATTTTTGCCAGGCGCTATGCTTTTTGTAGCTGAAGGTAACCGGATTACGGAGGCTGCAGGCACTTTTTGTTGTGAAACAGGCTTCAAACGCGTATTTCCGGCGTTTTAGAAGCCAACCGCCTGGCCGTCGCGCCGCGCATCGCTGGCGGCGACATAGCCTTCGACGCCGGGATCGCCGGCGCGCCAGATAAACTGGCCGGCGCCAAAGTCCTGGTAGGAATCATTGATGACCTCGGTGCGATGGCCGCGGGCCGCCAGTTGCTGCACCGTGTCCTGGTTCATCGCGGCCTCCACATTGATCTCCAGGCCTTCGTTGTAGCGCCAGCGCGGCGCATCGCATGCGGCCTGCGGACTCTGCTTGTAGTCGAGCATGCGCACCAGGGTCTGCATGTGGCCTTGCGGCTGCATGTTGGCACCCATCACGCCAAAGCTCATCACCGGCTGCGCGTCTTTTGTCAGGAAGGCCGGGATGATGGTGTGGAAAGGCCGCTTGCCGGGCGCGACCTGGTTGGCGCCCGCCAGCAGGCTGAAGCCATGGCCGCGGTTTTGCAGGCTGATACCAAATTCGGGTTCGACGCAGCCCGAGCCAAAGCCCATGTAATTGCTCTGGATAAAGCTGACCATCATGCCGCTTTCGTCTGCAGCCGTGAGGTAGATGGTTCCACCCCGACGATGCGGGTCGTTGGGGTTGCCGGATGTGAAGTCCTGTGCCTTTTTCATGTCGATGAGTTTGGCACGGGAGGCCAGGTAGGCGTCATCGAGCATTTGCGCGGGGGTCACCTCCATTGACGAGGGCTCGGCCACATAACGGTAGGTGTCGGCAAACGCCAGCTTCATCGCCTCGATCTGCAGGTGCTGGGAATCGACACCATCGACCGGCAGGCTGGCCATGTCGAATTTCTCGAGTATCCCGAGCGCCATCAGCGCTGAAATGCCCTGCCCGTTGGGCGGGATTTCATGCAGCGTGTAACCGCGGTAATCCTTTGCGATGGGCTTGACCCACTCGGGCCGGTAGCTCTCAAAATCCTTTGCAGTGATGCTGCCGCCGTTCAGTGCCGAGAATTTTTCGATAGCGTGCGCGATCTCGCCACCGTAGTAGGCATGTCCCTTGCTCTCAGCAATGGCACGCAGGCCCCTGGCCGCCGCCTTGAACTGGAACAGCTCGCCCACACTCGGCGCCCTCCCCCACGGCAAAAAACCGTCCGCAAAACCTGGCAAACCCTGCAGCTCGCTGGTCGCGGCGGCCCACTTCTGCTGAACTACAGGCGGCAGCAAATAACCACGCTCGGCAATTTCAATCGCAGGCTCCATCAGATCGGCAAACGGCAGCTTTCCGAAACGCTCACTCATCGCGACCCAGCTGCTGACAGCGCCCGGCACCGTTACCGAATCGATGCCGCGTTTTGGCGGCGCAGTGGTGTCGCTGCCGTATTTGCGCTTGAAGTACTCGGGCGTCCAGCTTTGCGGCGCGCGCCCGGAGGCATTCAGGCCATGCAGTTCTTTGCCGTCCCAAAGAATGCAAAACGAATCGCTGCCCAGTCCGTTGCTGACCGGCTCGACGATCGTCATGGCGGCAGCACTGGCAATCGCCGCATCTACGGCATTACCGCCCTTGAGCATCATGCGAAGGCCCGCCTGGGCTGCCAGCGGATGCGACGTAGACACCACGTTGCGGGCAAACACCGGAATACGGGTGGTCGTGTAGGGGTTGTCGAAATTGAAGTTCATGAGTGAATTATCCAGCCTTTGAATGGAATTGGCCGGCGCGTGCCAACCGGTGTGCAGTCTGCCAGACCACCCCGCAAGGCGGCACCGGGCCGGACTACCCGGGCGAGCCTGGCACTGGCGCAGGCGTGCCGACTGACGGTAGCAGTGCCGCGGCATGGCGGGCCGACAGCAAATGGCTGCGCATTTCCCGCCCGGCCGCATCCGCATCGCCCGCAAGAATGGCGTTGACCACACGGCTGTGTTCAATCAGTGACTGGTCGAGCCGCTCGCTATTGACAAACTGACCGCGCCGGTAAGGCATGAGC
Organism: Polaromonas sp.; assembly: GCA_025362825.1. Taxonomy (GTDB): domain Bacteria; phylum Pseudomonadota; class Gammaproteobacteria; order Burkholderiales; family Burkholderiaceae_C; genus Polaromonas. The sequence goes on from JANYFF010000391.1 coordinate 2,874, forward strand.
CGATGCTGCAGGGCACCCGTGGTTTCGAGCAGGAAGGGATTGTGCGCACCGCTAAAGATCAGCTCATGAAACTCGCGATTGAGGCGGTCATAGAGCTCGAAGTCCTGCTCAAGCGCTGCCCGCTGGGCGCTCGCATGGCAGTCGCGCAGGGCACCGCGCTCCTCGTCTGTCATCCGCAGCGCAGCGTAGCGGGCACACGATGATTCGAGCTCTGCAACGGCCTCGAACATCAGGTCGAGGTCGAGCGCGGTCAGGCTGCGCACCACCGAGCCACGGTTCGGCCGGTAATTGGCCAGACCGGTCACGGCGAGCTGCTTGAGGGCTTCACGAACCGGAGTACGCGACACGCCGCAGCGGCTGGCGATGGCGTGCTCATCCAGATGGGTTCCTGGCGGCAAATGACCGAGCACAATTTCATCGGCCAGCCGGCTGAACACCTGGTCGCACAGGTTACGCTGCAACTCCTTGCGAATGTGTACCGGCTGCATCGCCCTGGCCTTTGTCGGTGCAGTCATTGCAGGTTGAACGCCAGGGCTGCGCCTGTTTGCGGATGCCAGCACGCCAGTTGCTGACCGCCGGAATCCTCAAGCGGTGGCGCGCTGTCAGTGCAGGCTGGGCTCGCATGCTGGCAGCGTGGCGCGAAGGCGCAACCAGCAGGCAGGTGCGCCAGATCAGGCGGGGCCCCGGCGATGGCCGCCAGCGGCTTGCCGCGCATGCCGGCACTGATCGTCGAGGCCATGAGGCCCCGGGTGTACGGGTGCGAGGGCCGGGCCATCACGTCAGCCACCGGGCCCTGTTCCACGATCCGGCCCGCGTACATGATGGCCAGACGGTCTGAAATTTCTACGGCAGCGCCGATATCGTGGGTCACGAAAATCACGGCCATGCCGAGCTCACGCTGCAACTCGCGCAGCAGCAGCAGGATCTGGATCTGCACCGTCGCATCCAGCGCCGTCGTGGGCTCATCGGCCAACAACACTTTAGGCTTGCAGCACAGCGCCAGGGCAATCATGGCGCGTTGACGCATACCGCCGGACAGCTCATGCGCGTAGGCATCCATGCGGCGCCGCGCCTGCGGAATCTGTACGCGGTCCAGCATGTGCAGGGCGCGGGCGGCGGCGGCGGATTTGTCAATCGCCTCATGGGCACGGATCATCTCCACCATCTGCTGGCCAATGGTGTAGACCGGGTCAAATGCCAGGCCAGATTCCTGAAACACCATGGACACCACAGCGCCGCGGTAACGCGCCAGCGCTGCGCCCTGCAGCGCCAGCACGTCCTGGCCATCGACCATGATGCGACCCGTTACCTGACTGCTGCGCGGCGGGTTGAGCTGCAGCAGCGTGCGCAGCGTCACGCTTTTTCCGGAGCCCGACTCACCCAGCAAACCGAGCGTTTCTCCGGGCGCCAGCTCAAGACTGACACCGCGCAGGGCCTGCAGCGTTCTGCTACCCGTAAAGGTGACATTCAGGCCCTGTACCGACAGCACTGGCAGCGTCATGCGGTCTCCTGCACATATGCCCTTGACGGCGACGGCGCCGGGACAGGCGAGGGTGTAACCGTCAGGACACCTGCCGCCGAATGCCCCGAACCGGGCACCGCCATGTGGCAGGCGACCTGGTGCGCCGTGTCCTGAAGGTTCTGCAGCAGCGGCGCACTGGCGGTGCAAACCGGCTCTGCATGAGGACACCGGTCGCGAAAGCGGCAACCCGCGGGCGGGTTGATGGGGTTGGGCGGATCGCCGGACAAAGGGGACTGGACGGTCCGGCGGCTTGGGTCCATCGAAGGCACTGCCGACAGCAGGGCGCGGGTGTAGGGGTGTCGGGCAGCGCCGTAGATTTGTTCCACAGGCCCTATCTCGACCACCTGACCGAGGTACATCACCATCACCCGATCACACAGGTACTGCACCACATGCAGGTCGTGCGAGATGAAAATATAGGTCAGGCTCTGCTCTGCCTTGAGTTCCTGCAGCAAGTTCAGCACCTGGGCCTGGACTGATTTGTCGAGCGCGGCAACCGCTTCATCAAGGATCAGCAGACGCGGCTCCAGCGCAAGCGCCCTCGCAATGTTGATGCGCTGCCGCTGGCCACCCGACAGCTCGTGCGGATATCGGGAGGCGAACTGCGCGGGCCGCAGGCCGACGCGGTCCAGCAGCGCATGGGCACGGACACGGGCCTGTGCAGCGCCGAGGCCATGCACACGCGGCCCAAAACCGATGGTGTCTTCCACCGTCATGCGCGGATTGAGGGAGGCAAACGAATCCTGGAAAACCATCTGCAGGCTGCGCCGGTAGTCCTGCAACGACAACCCGCCAAACTCGCCAACGCCTTCGCCGTCGAACACCAGGCTGCCCCGGTCCGGCGTGATCAGGCGGGCGATCAGGCGGGCAGTGGTGGACTTGCCGCACCCCGACTCACCCACAATGCCCAGTGTTTCACCCTTGGCCACCTCAAAGCTGACACCATCGACCGCATGCACGGCGCGGCGCGGCCGTACCCAGAGAGGATCGCGTACCGCGAAGTGTTTGACCAAGCCGGCAACCGCGAGCAATGACTGCGCCGGACCGCCGCGGTCGGCGGCAGGCAAATGTGCTGGTAGCACTGATGGTTCTGATTGCTTGATGGCCATACGTTGGTGCCTAGCGCCGCAAATCCATTGCCGACCGGATGCCATCGGCGAGCAGATTGAAACAGATGGAGGTCACGAAAATCATGGCCCCCGGCAGTGCTGCAACCACTGGGTTATTGAAAATCGCCGAACGAAGGGTGTTCAGCATGAGGCCCCATTCGGCTTCTGGCGGACGTACGCCCAACCCCAGAAACGACAGGCCTGAAGCCAGAATCATGCAAACACTGATCAGCCCGGTTGCGTACACAAACACCGGGCCGAGCACGTTGCCCAGCACCTGCACCCGGATGATGGTCAGGGCACTGGCACCGCTCATACGGGCGGCTTCAATGTAGTCCAGCTTTGCAACCTGGGTGGTCACGCTTTCGGCTACGCGGGCGATTTGCGGAATGAACACGATGGTGAGTGCCATCAGGCTGTTGCTCATGCCGGGCCCCATGGCACCAGAAATAGCCACGGCAAGAAGCACCGACGGGAAGGCATAGAACACGTCAAGCGTGCGCATCACGGCCATGTTGACCTTGCCGCCAAGAAAACCCGCCGTGACGCCGATGGAGGTGCCGATGACAAAGGCCAGCACTACCGGCACGATGCCCATGACCAGCGACAATCTTCCGCCATAAATGAGCCGACTCAGCAGGTCGCGACCCAGCTCGTCAGTGCCCAGCCAGTAGCCGACGCTGCCAACAGGCAGCAGACGCCTCAGCATGCTGGTTTTGAAGGGATTGGCGGGCGCAACCCAGGGTGCAAACACGGCGGCGAGAACAAGCAGTAGCAGCAGCGTCGCACAGGCCATGGCGACCCGATCGCGACGCAGGCGTTGCCAGACAGATAACCAGTAGCCGGCGCTGGCCGCCTGCGGTGAAAGCGGCTCTACAGTACCGGGCGGCACGACCGGCAGCTGGTTTGAAACAGTCAATGACATCATCGGCCTTGTGGGAGCAGCGGGTCGTCAGGCCCGGCGCAT
>JANYFF010000424.1 GCA_025362825.1 Polaromonas sp.
GGCGGCTCGGTCGTGGCAGTAGGTGATGATGACCAGAGCATTTATGCCTTTCGAGGTGCGCGTGTGGGCAACATGGCTGACTTTGTACGCGAGTTCGGTGTCACGCATCAGATCAAGCTGGAGCGCAACTACCGCAGCTTCGGCAATATTCTTGATTCAGCTAATGAGCTGATCAGCCACAACAGCAAGCGCCTGGGCAAGAATCTGCGTACCGAGGCCGGACCGGGCGAGCCGGTGCGCGTGTACGAATCGACCAGCGATTTTGCCGAGGCGCAGTGGTTTGTCGACGAGGTCAAGCAACTGGTGCGTGACGGCACAGCACGCAAGGAAATCGCGCTGCTCTACCGCAGCAACGCCCAGAGCCGCGTGATGGAAACCGCGCTTTTCAATGCGGCCGTGCCTTACCGCGTGTATGGCGGCCTGCGCTTTTTTGAGCGCGCCGAAATCAAGCACGCGCTGGCCTACCTGCGGCTACTGGAGAATCCACATGATGACACCAGTTTCATGCGTGTCGTGAACTTCCCGCCGCGTGGCATTGGGGCGCGCAGCATCGAGCAGTTGCAGGACATATCGCGTGCGTCGGGTTGTTCATTGCATGACGGTGTGAGCGCTGTGGCAGGCAAGGCCGGTGCCAACCTGGGTGCGTTTGTGGCCCGACTGGACGTGCTGCGCGAGCAAACGGCCGGCCTCACCCTCAGAGAGATCATTGAGCTGGTCCTGCAGCACAGCGGCCTTGAAGAGCACTACAAGCTTGAAAAGGAAGGCCAGGACAGGCTGGAAAATCTGGCCGAACTGGTCAATGCGGCCGAGTCTTTTGTGGGGCAGGAAGGTTTTGGGCGCGACGCGGTGGCCTTGCCGGTGGACGAGCACGGTGCGGCCACCCGGGCATCCATGCTCAGCCAGTCACCCGCCAGCCAGGGGCTGGATGCAACGGCTGCTGTACTCGACGATCCGTCGCCGCAATACCTTGCGCCGGATTTTGAAACCGGTGAAACCTTGTCGCCGCTGGTTGCTTTTCTGACCCACGCAGCACTTGAAGCGGGTGACAACCAGGCCCAGGCCGGCCAGGATGCTGTCCAGCTGATGACTGTGCATTCATCCAAGGGGCTTGAATTCGACTGCGTGTTCATTGCAGGCATCGAAGAAGGCCTTTTCCCGCATGAAAACGCCATGAGCGACCACGATGGGCTGGAAGAAGAACGCCGTCTGATGTATGTGGCCATCACGCGGGCGCGCAAGCGCTTGTATTTGAGCCATTCACAGACCCGCATGCTGCACGGGCAGACACGCTACAACCTCAAGAGCCGGTTCTTTGACGAGTTGCCCGAGGCGGCGCTGAAATGGATTACGCCGAAAAATCAGGGCTTTGCTTCTGGCCTTGGTATGGGTGGTGCCCCGTGGGGAGATGCTACTAATTCAGGAGCGGGTGGTGGCCGTAAAGACTGGGCTAGCAGCGTTTTTTCTTCCAAAAGCGGGGCTTCAGAGCGCTTTGCCAACCCGGCAGTGCCAGCTCAGCGTGAAGCGCCGGCACATGGTCTCAAGACTGGCCTGGACGTGTTTCATGCCAAGTTTGGCGAGGGCAAAGTGATGATGCTCGAAGGCAGCGGCGACGACGCCAGGGCGCAGATCAATTTCACCCGCCACGGCGTCAAGTGGCTGGCACTGAGTGTGGCAAAGCTGACCGTGGTTTAGCAGGGTATTTCAATACTGCAAGTTACAAACTCGCCCGAATATTGGCGATGCCCAGAACAAGTCTGCTCAATACACTTGGCCGCTACCGTCCATATTGCCTTTTTTGCCCATGATCTGCCAGGTGGTGCGCTGGCTAACCAGTCGCGCCAGGAACTCAAGTTCCTCGTCGGTATGGTTGATGGCTTTGGCGGCTGTCAGCCTTGGACCGCCCTGCGGGTTCACCTCTCCCCAGAATGACTGGTGGTAAACCGATTCCGACACCAGTTTGGCACCGTTCGACTCCACATCGACTGTGCCGTAGCAATTGCAGAAATAGCTGCGGTTGCCCTGGTCGGGGAATACTTCTGAATAAACGCCTGTACCGCGTATGCCTGCGGTCAGTGTCGGCATCAGGATGGCGCGGTTGCTGCCCTTGCCCCAGACGCTCACTACGGCGCCTGTGATCAGGCGCAGCAGGCTGACGGTGTTCAGGGTAGCGCCGCGTTCTACCGACATCATCGAGTTCTGCCGCACCTGGAAGGCGGAGTTGCCGACGACAAACATCACACTGGAATTGGGGCCGGTGCGTATCTGGTCGCCGGTCATGATGGTCTGCTGCGGATCCAGGCGGCGGCCATTGAGCAGCGCATCGCCCGTAAGCTGGACGACGTTGCTGCGTTGCTGGGCCATTGCCGCACCAGCGCCACCCAAAGCCACCCAGGAGGCTGCAGCCTTGATCACGTCACGTCTTTGAAACCACAAGATTTCCTTCTCAAGGCGGCCTTGCAAAATGTGCTGGGTCATGTGAGATCTCCTGGGTTGACTGTAAACCCGTCTGGCGCGAGGCCGGAAGCGGTTTCGCTGAAGCTGTCGCGGAAAGTGAAGTAAACAGACGTAAAAAACATGGCCATCACTACCAGAGCCACCGGGAACATCGCCAGCGCCGCAACCGTCGGGTTACCAAACAGCACGGCAATCACCGTCACCACCACCATGGCCAGCATGAAAACACCAGCCCAGACCAGCCCATAAATGGTCAGGGCTGCCCAGTTTTTGTAGCAGGCCATGAAGCTGAAAAAGAGGCTTTTGACAGGCGAAATGCCGTGCCAGTGCAC
>JANYFF010000439.1 GCA_025362825.1 Polaromonas sp.
CCAACACCGAGATCCACGACATCGCGGTCGCCCTGGGGGTCGATCCGCACGGGCCGGACGATCAGCCCGATTCGAGCGCCGCAGGGCCGCCCCAAGGCGCGAGCGCCCCCCTGGGGGGTGGCGATGGGCGCGAAGCGTACGAGCCTGGGGGCGTGCTGGCCGGCCTGCGCTATGGCAAGGTCTGCATCCTCAGTGATGCAGACGTTGATGGCTCGCACATCCAGGTTTTGCTGCTGACCCTGTTTTTTCGGCACTTTCCAAAATTAATAGAAACCGGGCATGTCTATGTCGCCCGCCCGCCGCTGTTCAGGGTGGATGCACCGGCCCGTGGTAAAAAACCAGCATCGAAGGCGTATGCGCTTGATGACGGAGAATTAGGGGCGATTCTGGATAAATTACGCAAAGAAGGCGTGAAGGAGAGTTCCTGGAGCATCAGCCGATTCAAAGGCCTCGGTGAAATGAATGCGGAACAATTGTGGGAAACCACACTCAATCCTGACACTCGCCGCTTGTTGCCCGTGCAGTTGGGCAATCAGAGTTTTCTGCAAACTGAAGGCCTGATCACGAAGCTGATGGGCAAAGGCGAGGCTGCTGCCCGCCGCGAGTTGATGGAATTGCATGGTGACGCGGTAGAAATTGATATTTGATGATTTGTCCCCAAATACACCTTCCATGTGCAATCGTTTTATGACGTTCCTCCAGGTGCTTGCCCGTTTGTGCCGGCAGGGGAATATTTTCCTCGCCATTGCGACCAGCTTACTGGCCCTGCATGTTGCTCCAGCACGCGCCGACGTCTGGGGCTATGTGGATGCCAGAGGCGTGGCCCATTTTTCGGCTGAACGCCTGGATGAGCGCTATGAACTCTTTTTCCACGGCAATGAAAGTTTTTCGGCCGGCAAGGGCGACAGGCTGGGCGCCAATACGGCGCCACTGACCGGCAAGGGCAGCGATGTCAGCGCAATCGCTGCTGGGGGCGGCTACACGCCGCCCAAATTGCTGGCCTATTTTGATGTTTCGCCCAATTACAAGGCGGTTAAGCATTTGCTCAGGGACGCCGCCGCTACGCACGGCATTGACTATGAATTGCTACAGGCGTTGATTGCTACGGAGTCCGGCTTTGATACTCGCGCCGTCTCGCCCAAGGGTGCGGTCGGCCTGATGCAGCTGATCCCGCCAACGGCCGAGCGCTACGGTGTGAGGGCAGACAAGAACTCGCCGGTTTCAAAAAAACTGACCGACCCTAAAACCAATATCAGAGCCGGGTCGAGTTATTTAAGCGACCTGATCAACATGTTTCCCGGTCAGCTTGAGCTGGCTATCGCGGCCTACAACGCGGGTGAAGGTGCAGTTCAGCGCGCCGGAAACAAAATCCCCAACTATCCAGAAACAAAAAACTACGTCAAAACCGTCATGCAGCTTTATAAACACCTCAAGCCGCCAGGTGTGGTGCTTGAAGCACGTAAAACTGCCGGCCGTGTACGCATGGAGATGATGGGCGGTGCTTCGGGACGCGGCAACATGGTGCCGCTGGCGGTTGCGCAGCCGGGAGAGCAGCGCGGTGCTTCCGAATTCAAGACTGAATGATCCACGCTGTGAATCTCCGAAACAAATTCAGCGATTGCAACCGGTAGAGCGGCATGTATTTTTTGTTTAATCCGGATATTTTTGTGCTTGGTCTGGCCGTTGGCGTGTTGAGCCTGGTGGTATTGCTCAGCATTCTGGTGTCATTTGCCTATGACGAGCGCACCCTGCAGTTCCTTGCGGGTTACATCTGCATCATGGTTTTTGTCTTGTTTCTGGGCGAATTCTTCCGGATGAATACGCCTTTGATAGAACGCCTGCTGCTGGTAGCGGGCCCGGTTCTTGTTGGCGGAATGCAGATGTGGCTGTTCAGGAAACGCACAGCGGTGACGCTGGACGTTGTGGTCACATGCATCGTGATTGGTGCTGCGCTGGGTTTGCTCGGAGTTTTTATTGCCGACAGTACTGGCAGGATAAACGCAAGCCCTACCAGCCGGCTGGCGCTTTGGCTTTGCCTGGGCTGGGGCGTGCTGATGTTTGCCAATCTGGTCTATCGCGGCGTGCAGGCGCTTGAGACCGCTGGTCCCTGGAAATGGTGGATGATGCTGGGTCATTGCGCGGGCCTGGTGGTGGCGCTGCTGTTCCTGACCAATGTAATTGAGGCCAGTCGTAGCTACTGGCCGGTGGTGCTGATGGTGCTGTTGCAGGCGCCGCCGATTTATCTGGCGCTGGTCTGGCGCAGCCGCTTGCTCAATGAAATCAGGTTACGCAGTGCTTCGGCCAATGTCACCGATCCATTGACTGGGCTGGCCACCACCCCTGTGCTGGTCGAGCGGATCATGCGCATCATGTCACGCTCCCAGCACAACAAGCATGCCCCTGCGAGCAGTGCGCTGTTTTTGATTGAAGTGCAGAACTGGCATGGATTGATCAATGAACTAGGCGCAGATTCCAATGAAAAGCTTTTGCTGGAAACCGCCTTGCGCCTCAGGCGATCGGTCGGTGACAACGATTTGGTAGCACGTATTCGGCAGGGACGTTTTGCGGTAGTGGCGCAAGGTCTGGCCAGCCAGCATGAGGTCACCAATCTTGCTACCCGACTGGTGGTCAGTGGCCTGCGCATAGACAGCCCGTTATTGCCCGGTGTTGAGTTGAAGCTGCGGGTTATCGTGACAGATCTGAAGGTTTCTATACCGATGGCCTTGCCCGCAACCAACGCATGGCTTGACAGTCTGGCCGAACGTTTCCAGGCCTGGCCTTCAAGCCATCGTTCACGCAGCATACTGGTGGTTGCTGAAGATCCTGACAGGGCTGAGCGCTTCGAGGCGAACTCCGACTATTGAAGTGCGCTTGTCCGGAGTCACCGGTTTGCAGGCTGTGGCCGGGGATGCCGTCCCCTTATCCATTTACCTATTCACTTACTCACCCATTTATTTCAGGTAGCCATTAAAGATGGATCTTTTTACCGCAGACCCTGTACCCAGCACGCCCGAATCAGCCGATCAGGATTCGCTGAGCGCCTATGCGCAGCGGGCCTACCTTGAATATGCCCTGAGCGTGGTCAAGGGTCGCGCACTTCCCGACGCCTGCGATGGCCAGAAGCCGGTCCAGCGGCGCATTTTGTACAGCATGGCGCGTATGGGGCTGGGCTTTGGCGGCGCCAATGGGGCAAGCGGGGCCAAACCTGTCAAGAGCGCACGTGTCGTCGGTGACGTGCTCGGCAAGTACCACCCGCACGGCGATCAGGCCGCGTATGACGCGATGGTGCGTATGGCGCAGGACTTCAGCCAGCGCTATCCATTGGTCGATGGGCAGGGCAACTTTGGCTCGCGCGATGGCGACGGCGCTGCTGCCATGCGCTATACCGAAGCACGCCTGGCCCGGATTACCACCTTGCTGCTCGACGAGCTTGACGAGGGTACGGTCGACTTCGTGCCCAATTACGACGGTTCATTTGACGAGCCGCGCCAGTTACCCGCACGCCTGCCTTTTACGCTGCTCAATGGTGCCAGTGGCATTGCCGTTGGTCTGGCCACTGAAATCCCCAGCCACAACCTGCGCGAAGTCGCCGATGCCTGCATTGCGCTGATCAAGGCGCCAAAGCTGGCTGATGCCGAGTTGTATGCGTTGATTGCCGGGCCAGACTATCCGGGCGGCGCGCAAATCATCTCCGGCCCGGCTGATATTGCGGCCGCTTACAGCACCGGGCGTGGTTCGCTCAAGGTACGTGCCCGCTGGAAGATTGAAGATCTGGCGCGTGGCCAGTGGCAGCTGGTGGTTCAGGAGCTTCCGCCAGGCGTCAGCACCCAGCGGGTTCTGGAAGAAATTGAAGAGATAACCAATCCCAAAATAAAAACCGGCAAAAAAGCCCTGAGTGCTGACCAGATCCTGCTCAAGCAGACTGTGTTGTCCGTGCTTGATGTGGTGCGCGATGAATCCGGCAAGGAGGCGGCGGTGCGCCTGGTGTTTGAACCCAAAACCAGCCGCATCGAGCAAAGCGAGCTGATCACCACGCTGCTGGCCCACACCAGTCTGGAGAGTTCTTCGCCCATCAACCTGACCATGGTGGGACTCGACGGCAAGCCTGCCCAGAAGTCGCTGCGGCAGATGCTGAACGAATGGATTGAATTTCGCCAGACCGTGATCCAGCGCCGCTCGCAATACCGTCTCGACAAGGTGCTGGACCGTATCCACATCCTTGAGGGTCGGCAGCTTGTACTGCTCAACATTGATGAAGTCATTGCCATCATCCGCCAGTCGGACGAGCCCAAAGCCGCTCTGATCGCACGCTTCAATCTCAGTGACCGGCAGGCCGAAGACATCCTTGAAATCCGCCTGCGCCAACTGGCGCGTCTTGAAGCCATCAAGATTGAACAGGAGCTTCAAAACCTGCGCGAAGAGCAGGGTCGGTTGGAGGAGATTCTGGCCAACCCGGCTGCCCTGAAGCGGCTGATGGTCAAGGAAATCGAGGCTGACGCCAAACAGTTTGCCGATCCACGCCGGACGCTGATTCAGGCCGAGAAGAAAGCCGTATTTGAAGTGAAGGTGGTTGACGAGCCGGTCACCGTGGTGATCTCCAGCAAGGGCTGGCTCCGCGCCCGTACTGGTCATGGCCATGATTCAGCCGGGTTTGCCTTCAAAGCGGGCGACGGGCTCTACGGCAACTTTGAATGCCGTACGGTCGACAGCCTGCTAGCCTTCGGCAGCAATGGCCGCGTGTATTCGATTCCGGTGTCTGCACTGCCCGGTGCGCGGGGTGATGGCCAGCCGATTACCACCCTGATCGAGCTGGAAGCTGGAACGCAAATCCTGCATTACTTTGCCGCCTCCCTAAGCGCCTGGCTGCTGCTCAGCAGCTCGGGTGGCTACGGCTTTCTTGCCACGGTTGAAAACATGCTGTCGCGCCAGAAAGCCGGCAAGGCCTTCATCAGTTGTGGCGAAGGCGAAACCGTTTGCCGGCCTTCACCAGCCAATGTGGCACCGGCTGCGCCTGCCACCCATGTGGCGTGCGCTTCAACGGGCGGCCGTATCCTCACCTTCGAGATATCTGAACTCAAGCCCATGGCCAATGGCGGCCGTGGCCTGATGTTGATCGACCTGGAAGCCAAGGACACACTGGCAGGCGCAGCCGCCTACATCCGCAGCGTGAAGATCAGCGGTATGGGCCGCAGCGGTAAGGCGCGTGAAGAAACGCTGGAGATCCGCAGCCTGAACAATGCCCGTGCGGCGCGTGGCCGCAAGGGCAAGGCTGCTGATTTGGGCTTCAAACCTGCTCTGGTAGAGCGAGTTGAGTAGTTAAACGGCCGCTAGCCCCCGGTTTTCGGACAGTTGATGCTATTTATTTCGTAGCGTTAGCCGTTCACCGACTTCCAGCGGCTGGCGGCGTAGCAGCGCCGCGACGGACGAAGCTGGTCCGGCGCCTCAGGCGGTCTCTGCGATCAGTTCGATTTCAACGCAGGCGCCCAGGGGGATTTGTGCAACGCCGAATGCTGAACGCGCATGCGCCCCGACC
>JANYFF010000488.1 GCA_025362825.1 Polaromonas sp.
TCTTCTTGGCCCATGTTGCGGCAGGGCATAACCAGCAGCTCGTGCATGTAGGGCGCACCGGTGACGATGGCTTTGGTGCCGCTAATCACAATGCCTTTTGAATTGCGCTCGACCACATGCACATAGCTGTCGACATTGGCCTGTTCATGCGGTCGGCGGCTACGGTCGCCCTTAGCGTCTGTCATCGCTATGCCCAGGGTCAGGTCCTGGTCCTGCACACGGTGCAGGTAATTCAAAAAACGTGCGGTGTTCTCTGTCGTGCCGCGCGCATCGTCAATGCGGCTTGACACCTGGCCAATTGCATTGAGCGCATCGTGCGTCAGATAGCGCTGGGCGCAGCCGGTTTCCTGGCAGACCAGGCGCACCGCCTCAAGCTTGTTGAGCAGGTCACCGCTGCTGGTGTTGATGTGCGTGAGCCGGTTGACCAGCTTGCCGCTGGTGTGCTGCACCGCCGTCATGATCGGTGCATATTTCGGCTTCAGCGCGTAGTCATAGGTCAACGCAATGGCATTGATACCCGGGCCAAAGCCGCGCTCGTCCACCACGCTGCCCACCTGCTGGCCGTCGAGGAAAACGCGGGGCTTGTAGCGGCGCAGTGACTCGCGAAAGTCGTCGCCGGACATCAAGGTGGCAATGGGAGCAGGGGCGTTCATGGAGTCTCCGGTGGTGGGTTTTATTTATTTTAAACACTGTTCAATTAAACTTGCAAGTGTTTAATAAAACCCGTCGTGCTGATCTTTTGCGTTTATATTCAAGTTATGGAAGCCAAACAGCAACGCCAACAGGCCCTGAACGATTCGCGCCGTGCGCTCATACTCGATGCCGCGCGCTCGGTGTTTGAGCGGCTGGGTATAGAAGGCGCCAGCATCCGCGAGATCGCCAAGCAGGCCGGCTACACCCCCGGCGCGTTCTACTCCTACTTTGAAAACAAGGAAGCGATTTACGGCGCGCTGCTGGCTGAATCGCTGGAGCGCCTGAACGCTGCGGTGGATGCCGCAGGTTCTGCCACCGCTACCCCGGCCGATCTGCTGGACGCCAAGGCCAGCGCCTGGTTTGGCTTTTACGCCGCCAACCCCCGCGACCTCGACCTGGGCTTTTACCTGGTGCAGGGCATGCAGCCGCGCGGTCTGACGGCCGAGCTCAACTACCAGCTAAACGATCGCCTGCACGATGCACTCCGCCCCTGCGAAGCAGCGCTGCAGGCGATGGGCTTGAATGCCGAAGAGGCATTGCGCGAAAATACATCACTGTTTGCGCACGGCGTGGGTTTGCTGTTGTTGCAGCACACCGGCCGTATCCGCATGTTCGGGCAAGATGCGAGCATGCTGTTTGAAAGCTACGTGATTGCGCTGGTCGAGCGCCTGCAACGCGGCGCTTGACGTCTGAATCACCACCTTAAGGAAAATCAATGCTTCTCGATGCCGATGACTCCCAACTCGTACTGGTGGACTACCAGGTCCGCCTGATGCCTGGCATTTTTGAGGGCGATCTTGTGGTCGCCAACGCCGTGCGCCTGGCCCGCATGGCGCAGGTGCTGATGCTGCCCGTCTGGGCAACCGAAGAAAACCCCGAAGGCCTTGGCCCCAACGTGGCCGCCGTACAGGAAGCCGTTGAAGCCGCGGGCGGTCGCACGATGGCAAAAATGCATTTCAGCGCCGTGGCCGATGGTCTGGCCGACTGGCTGCGCCCACCGGTTCGCAAACCCGCCCAGGGCGGCGGCAATGCCCGCAGCCTGCCCAAGCATTTGCAAAAAGCTGCACCGGAGCCAGAAGAGGGCCGAAGCACCATCGTCATCGCAGGCTGCGAAGCCCATGTCTGTTTGATGCAGACCGCGCTTGATCTGCTTGAAGAAGAGTTTGACGTATGGGTCGTGACCGACGCCTGCAGCTCACGCAGCGAACGCAACCGCGACGCAGCCTTTGACCGCTTGGCTGGCAACGGCGCGGAATTGGTGACGACTGAAATGGTGGCGTTTGAGTGGTTGCGGACGGCTGAGCATCCGATGTTTAAGGAAATTCTTGGGTTGGTGAAGTAGGCTCAGGCATCAATTTTTCGCCGCTTTAAGCAGAGTCGGCGTTGAATTTTGCAGCTACTGCCCGGTTGCTGTGACACCGCAAGTTATTACAAATGTGGCGGTTGAATTTGCAGGAAATGTAGGTGTGATCTGCACTCCGGTGCTTTGCAGGGCCGTGACTGTCAATCCTGCCGGACACATATTGGCTGCCGTTGAGTTACAGGTCACATTTGTGCAATTGA